>NZ_JAPVZW010000008.1:0-94883 GCF_041432595.1 Streptococcus sp. 27098_8_86 | reverse complement strand
TCGTTTCCTTCTTTATCCTTGAATGATGTCTTAACTTTTTCATAGATGTGTTTTGTATTTCCTTTTTCGTCTACTTCAGTTTTAACAATCTTGTATCCTGGGATATCTTTAGTTGGTTTAGTTCCATCTTCTGTTGGTGAAAGTGGTTTACCATCTTTATCAACGAACGAAGTATCAGGACGAACTGTTGGAGTGTAAGTAGCTGTTACAGGTGTTCCGTTCTTATCTACACGTTTAACTGTCACACCTTTAGCTTTTCCTACGAAGTCTTTTTCTGGAGTGAAGGTCACTTTACCATTTTCATCGATTGTGTATGTTCCTTCGCCTGGTACTTTCTTCTCAGTTGTGCCATCGTCAAATGTTGGTTTAACAGTTTCATCGATTTCAACTGGAACTTCCTTACCATTGATTGTAACTTTTCCACCTTCAAATGTTGGTGTGCCTTCTTGAGGTTGTCCTTTAGGACCTTCTGATTCAGAATCTTTTGAAGTTGGTGTTACTGGAACGACTACAGGGGTGTACTTAGCTGTGATTGGTGTGCCGTTCTTATCTACACGTTTAACAGTTACACCTGTTGCTTGACCAGTGAATGTTTTCTCTGGGGTGAAGGTTACTTTACCGTTCTCGTCGATTGTGTATGTTCCTTCGCCTGGTACTTTCTTCTCAGTTGTGCCATCTTCGAATGTTGGCTTAACAGTTTCGTCGATTTCTACAGTTTTTTCTTCACCATTTACAGTAACTTTTCCACCTTTAAATGTTGGTGTTCCTTCTTGAGTAGCACCTTGAACATTTGTAGTGATGACATCTGAACTTGTTGGTGTTGCTGGTTTCACAACTGGTGTGTAAGTAGCTTTAACTGGCGTGCCGTTCTTATCTTCGCGTTGAACTGTGACACCTGTTCCTTTACCTGTGAAGTTCTTTTCTGGGGTGAATGTAACTGTTCCATCTGGAGCTACTGTGTATGTTCCTTCACCTTCGATAGTTACTGAATCAACTGGATCTCCTGTTTTCGGATCTACCAATTTAGCTGGTTTATCTTCATCAATTTCAACAGTTTTTTCTTCACCATTTACAGTAACTTTTCCACCTTGGAATACTGGTTTGCCTGTTTGAGTTGAACCTTGGATATCTTCAGTTACAGCGTCTGTTCCTGTTGGTGTTGCTTTCTTAACAACTGGAGTGTATTTAGCTGTTACTGGTGTGCCGTTCTTATCTTCGCGTTGAACTGTAACACCTGTTCCTTTACCTGTGAAGTTCTTTTCTGGTGTGAAGGTTACTGTTCCATCTGGAGCTACTGTATATGTTCCTTCACCTTCGATAGTTACTGAATCAACTGGATTTCCTGTTTTTGGATCTACCAATTTAGCTGGTTTATCTTCATTGATTTCAACAGTTTTCTCTTTACCATCGATTGTTACTGTTCCACCCTTGAATTCAGGTTTACCTGTTTGAGTTGAACCTTGAATATTTTCAGTTACAGCATCTGTTCCTGTTGGTGTTACTGGTTTAACTTCCGGTGTGTATGTAGCTTTAGCTGGTGTGCCGTTCTTATCTTGACGAACTACCTCAACACCTTTGGCTACTCCTGTAAATTGTGGTTCTGGCTTGAATGTTACTGTTCCATCTGGAGCTACTGTGTATGTTCCTTCACCTTCTACAGTGACTGAATCAACTTGTTCTCCAGTTTTTGGATCTACCAATTTAGCTGGTACTGTATCGTCGATTTCAACAGTTTTCTCTTCACCGTTAACCATAGCTGTTCCACCTTGGAATACTGGTTTGCCTGTTTGAGTTGCACCTTGAACATCTACAGTTTTAGCTGGTTCTGCTGTTGGTGTTACAGGTACGATAGATGGAGTATAAGTTGTAGAAACTTTTGTTCCATTTGCGTCCTCTGCTTGAACATCAGCAGGTGTAACATTACCTGTGTAAGATTTATCTGTTGGTGTGAAGGTTACTTCACCTGTTGCTGGATCAATTGAGTAAGTACCTACTGGAGTTACTCCGTCCTCAGCATATGCTGGAGTTGTTTGACCAGCTGGAACTTCGTTTCCTTCTTTATCAAGAAGCTTGTAAGAGTTCTCTTTGATTGGAGCAATAGTGTCTCCAGGAGCGAATGTTGGAGTTCCTTTTTGAGTTTCACCTTGGATAGCTTCTGATGTAGCTGGTTCTGCTGTTGGAACTACCGGAGTAATCTTCGGTGTGTAAGTTGTTTCTACAGCTGTACCATTCTTATCTTTAGCTTGAACTCGTACTGGTTGTACTTCACCTGAATATGTCTTATCTGTTGGTTCGAATACTGCAACAGCTTTTCCATCTACAGTTTTAAGAGTGTACTTACCAATTACGTTTCCTTCTGGATCTTTAGCTGGTACTTCAGTAGCTGGTTGTCCATCTTCACCTAGAAGTGTGTAAGTAGATGGATCGATTTCTACAGTTTTTTCTTCTCCAGCAATTGTAGTTTTTCCTGCTTCAAATGAAACTGGACTTTCTTGAGTCTTACCTTGAACATCTTCAGTTGTAGCTGGTGTTGCTGTTGGTGTTACTCCTACGATGTTTGGAGTGTAAGTTGTAGAAACTTTTGTTCCATTCTTATCTTCAGCTTGAACTTTAGCTGGTTGTACTGGTCCTGTGTAAGATTTGTCTGTTGGTGTGAAGGTTACTACACCTGTTGTTGGATCTACAGTGTATTCCCCAACTTTTTTACCACTTGGGTCTAGAGCATCTACTGGTCCATTTGCTTCTGTTCCATCTGGATTTAATAATTTTACAGAACCCTCTTTAATAGGTACTTCTGTATTTCCTTCTGTAAATGTTGGTTTACCTGTTTGAGTTTCACCTTGTACTCCTGTTGAAGTAGCTGGAGTTGCTGTTGGGTTAACAGGTGTTACAGTTGGAGTGTATTTTGCAGTAGCTGTAGCTGTTACAGGTTGACCATTTTTATCTTGACCTACTGGTGCTGTTAATGATACATCAATACCTTTAGCAGTTCCTGTAAATTGTGGTTCTGGAGTAAATGTTACCGCTCCAGTTGTTGGATCGATTGTATAAGTTCCTTCACCTTTTACAGTTACAGTTGTTTCATCTGTTGGTTGTCCAGTCGCTGGATCTACCAATTTAGCTGGGTAGTTAGCACTTGGTGTTACCGCATCTGGTGCAGTTCCATCTCCATCTTTATCTACGTCGATTGAGAATTTAGGTGTTTTCGTTTGTGGTTTACCTTGGATATCAGTTGACTCTTCTGGAGTTCCAACGATTGCTTTTGGAGTTACTGTTGGAATGTAACGACCATCCATAGAACCTTTAGCAGCTAAGCCAGTTAGTTGAACTTGTTCACTGACTAATTCTAGTTGGTCTTTAGCTTCACCTGCACCACCGATGATTTGGCGACCTTCGTTACCCCAACCAGTAGTGTTACCATTGATATCTGTACGACGAATCGTAATACCATCTGCTGTACCTACAAAGTTTGCTTCTGGGATAAATTCTACATCTACATTTGCACCGTTATCAGTAATCTTGTATTTACCTTGCCCTGGTACTACATAGTATCCATCTACTAGGTCAGCATCTGTTACTAATGTACCATCTGGTTTAACGATTTGTGATTTAACAGTTGTATCTATTGCATTGTCTTTATCAAAATCATAGTTCTTTTGACCATATGCATTAAAGGCAACAGTAGAATTCTGAGTTGCACCTTGTACATCTGTTGTTTCTCTCTTAGTTCCACGTGGTGGAATTGTTTGTTGGATTTGGAAATCTTCTACTTCACCTGAGTAGGCAATACCAGTAGGAGCCTTGACATCTGCTTTATCGTATGCAATACGAAGACGTGTAGCTAATTTTGTCACACTAGTATCCACATTTTGAACTGTGTTTGTCCAAGTAAGAGTAACCTTACCATCAGCAGTCACTTCTGTCACACCAGCGGCTTCATCTTCATCGAATTTTCCATTGTTGTTAAAGTCAATCCAACCGTTAACGTAAGCTTTAGCTTCTCCGTCTAGGTGGGCATCGAACGTCATTGAGTAAGTTCCATCGTTAACTTTTTTCAACTTATAGTTATCATTTGGAGCAACATCATCACCCATCAATTGACGAGCACCTTCATCAGCATTACCGATACCATTGATATCATCGTATACAAAGGCATTTGTTTTGTTAATTGGAGTTGTACGAACATCAACGTCAGCCGGTACAGAACCTAGATATGGTTGGTGTTGTCCCTCAGATTTAGAAATAGAGTGGGCTACACGTCCGTATGATGCAGGAGCATCCCCTTCATCTAGGACCATAAATCCAAGCATAGACCCTTGTTGCCCATTAGACATAATATACATACCAATATTTTTGGCATTACGAGTCATTACCAATGGAGTGGAGAAACCTGAATCACGGTGAGTTGAGACCGGTCCGAAAACTTGTGTTCCTAATCCATCCGCATGAATAGTTCCATCTTTTGCAGTTGCTGTAATTACTGTATCTGATGTAACTGTTGTATTGAAGAATCCTGCACCTTTATCTGCTAAAAATGGAGCAAAAGCTGGTTTACCATTGCCTTCAAGCGTGTAAGAAATACCTAATTGGCCATCTGCACGATTTTGTCCATGACCTGCAGTAGCCACTGTTCTGCGTTCATAGATTTCCCCAATATATGAACGAGCTGTTTCCTTACCTGGTACATTGGAGTTTGATAACTCAGTTACTAACTCAAAACCATCACCATCTGTTTTATAGATTTCAACTTCGGATGAACCAGCTTCTTCCCCTGTTAAGAATACAACGTTGGCTGGTACTTCTGTCCCATTTAAAGTAGCTTTAACTGAGAATTCCACCCCGACGTTGGCTCCATCTTTAACTGATTGGATAACTGTTTTACCTTTAGTATCCATTCCGTTTGTTTTCGCAACAGAGTATGAACCTTGGTTTACGACTTTCAACTCAGCTGGAGTATTGTCTTTGTATACGTTTTGAGCATTGGCATCGTATCCTGCTCCACCACGTTTTTTGTACTCATCCGTTGAGTTGAATGGCGCTAATTTAGTAACTGTTAAGGTTACAACATAGCCTGGAGAAATTTCTTGTGTAAACTTAGTACCTACTTTAAGCTTACCACCATCACCAAGATTTTCAATTGTCGCTTTCGGATTTGAAATGTCAAACCACTTGATTTGTTTTGTCAGACGTTCTGTGTTTTTATCTGCGTATTGCTTCCAGTGATTTGCTTGTTCTTCTTCTGAAAGAGGTGGAGTTGTAACCGTATCAGCAATGTCTGCTAAGACTGCTGAAAACTTACCATCACGACCAATACCTGCATTTTTCAGCTCATTGTATACTGCAAGGATTGACTCATTCAGGCGTGCAAGTTGTGCATCCACTTGCTCTTTGGTCACGCTCTTTTCAGCTAAAAGAGATTTTGTTTCCGCAAGAACTGCTTGGTTTTTAGCTACTGCCGCTTCAACAGCCGCTTTGTTTTCTTCCTTCACTTCCTTTTTAGAAAGTTCAGCAGTTACTAATTTATTAGTCACTTCTGCTTCAGATGAAGCTTTGTCAAGTGCTGTTTTAGCTTCTGAAAGAGATTTTTCTGCTGGAGTAGCTTTCTTTTCAGCTTCGGCTTTAGCAGCTGCTTTTTCAGCTTCTAATTTTTTCTGTTGACCCATGGCATCTGATTCAGCTACGGCTTGACCCAATGCTGAAAGTTTGTCAGCTAAAGTATTCACATCCAATTGACTTGCTTCTGGATTTGAAAGTGTTGCTTTAGCTGTAGCTAAAACTTCCTTAGCTGAGTTTACTACAGACGCATCTGCATTTTTAGCAGATGCTAATTTCATTTCTAAAGTAGCAACATTCGCTTCAAGAGCTGCTTTATTTGCTTTCTTAGCTTCCTGTACTTTAACTTCAGGTTTTGCTTCTTCTACTTTAGTTTCTGGCTTCACGGCTTCCTTTTCTTTATTAGAATCCGCTTGATTTGCTGGGGCAGTTGTTGCCGCTACTGATGCTTCTGCACCTTGAACTTCCGTTGCTGATACCGCACCATTTCCAAGGAACATCAAACCAGCTGCAACTGCTACTGATGCTGCTCCAAAGCTATATTTTCGGATACCATAACGGATGTACTTTTCTACTCTATAATCTTGTTGTTGCTTGCCTTTCATTTAGACCCACAACCTCCTTTTTTATTTTGATGTCGACTTACAAGTTATTGATATCGCAAACTCACATCTAACCTCAGATGAAAACAAAAGATGTTAGAAGTCATTTTCAATATCATAAAATTGTCTACAACATACAGCTTTATGATATCATATTTCCTAGTCTATGGCAAATAAAATGGCTTATTTTTTTATTCTAAATTTAAAATAAATATTTTCCAAAAACACAATAATTTTCTGACTATTTAACTTGTTTTATTAGATATATCAAAGAGTTATAGGTTACATACTATATTTTGTAGTTTTGATATATTAATTTAAATTAACTCTACATGTATATTTTGCTGTTCACAGACAAAAACTTGTCTCTACTGTAAGATACAATTTTTTTGATTCATTATCCATTTTTTCAATAATTTACTCTCCAGCTCATTAGATTTATTTTAAATTCCAGTCAATTAAAAACTCTAGCTAGTTCATAACTCTAAAAATAGCTATCTTTATTTTAGACAGAATGAAATAGATAACCAGTAACCTTCTTTAAAAGAGAAGGATTTTCTATTCACTCTATTTTCCCTAACTGTGCTATACTTAATTTAGTACATTCTTTGAGATTGGAGCTAGTATGAAAATCCATAAAACTGTGAATCCTGTTGCCTATGAAAACACCTATTATTTGGAAGGCGAAAAGGACCTCATCGTTGTCGACCCTGGTAGCCATTGGGAAGCTATTCGTCAGACAATAGAGAACATCAACAAACCTATCTGTGCTATTCTCTTGACCCACGCCCATTATGACCATATCATGAGTCTGGACTTGGTTCGCGAGACTTTTGGCAATCCACCTGTCTATATCGCAGAGAGTGAAGCCAGCTGGCTCTATACTCCTGTCGATAATCTCTCTGGACTTCCCCGCCACGATGATATGGCAGATGTGGTCGCAAAACCTGCAGAACACACCTTTGTCTTTCATGAAGAATACCAACTAGAGGAATTTCGTTTCACTGTCTTGCCAACACCAGGTCACTCTATCGGTGGTGTTTCTATCGTCTTTCCTGATGCTCACCTAGTCTTGACGGGAGATGCTCTATTTCGAGAAACCATCGGACGGACCGACCTTCCGACTGGTAGCATGGAGCAACTCCTTCATAGTATCCAGACCCAACTCTTCACTCTACCAAACTATGATGTCTATCCAGGGCATGGTCCAGCTACTACTATTGCCCACGAAAAGACTTTCAATCCCTTTTTCTAGCAAGCAAAAAACCAAGGAATTTTTCTCCTTGGTTTTTGTATATTGCTATTCAATTCTCCATTCTTTGATTTTAGAATCTAGCCTAGTATTGAATTTCATCGAACATTAGTTAGCTCGCTCAAATTCTTTCCATTCAAATTTAGCTAAATCAAGTTCATTAGAAGAAATCTCTAAGATTTGCTCTGGCTTTTGATCACTACCAATTTGAAAGATTCCTTCTTTAATCTTCTGGACTCCGTCTTTATTAAAAGCATACAGACTTAAGTTCATTTCTGGTCGTGTTGATTGCCAGTCTGCATATCTGACTTGACCGTTTTCATAAATAACTAAACTGGAACGAAAACCACCTGCAGAAGCTACATAAGCTGTATGAAGCAACTTGGGTTGTTTACTCTCTAAATAGTAAATGGCCCCTATATATTTTTTATCTCCAATAATCAATTCATCCTGACCATCCTTATTTAAATCAGCAAACACATAATGAAGACTAGCTGGTTTATCGTAGGTGCTTAGTGTAAAGATATAGCCATACTCTTCAGAAAAAATCTTGTTCTGTTTCAACTTTTCATACAAGGATTCTCGGTCACCACTACTTAAAAGTGCCTGATAGTGATTGTACCGCTCTATTACTTCCTTGTACAAATCTTTTCCTGTTTCGCTTTTCGTTTCCATTGTTGTTGACGGCGTTGCCATTGAAGAACTTGTACTAGTTTGGCTCTCTGACTTCGTAGAGCTTTCCTTCTGTTCCTCTTTGGTAGAAGATGATTGTGTTGCCGAAGGTTCTATTTTTTCATCTTTTTTGTTTGCACCACAAGATGCTAAAACAAAAATAGTAAGAATAACTGAAAATATCATTAAAAATTTCTTCATATTAACCTCTCTAACCCATCCTATATAGATTTACGGATCTTAGTATTAGATTCGATTCCTTACCAAATAATCACGCGGTCTTCTGGTGAACGCCACATACCGTCTCCTTCTTTGACATCATAGGTTGTAAAGAAATCATCGAAGTTTGGTACTTGTACATTGACACGGAGTTTGGCTGGTGCGTGCACATCAACGCTGGCCAAGAGTTTCATAAATTCTGGACGACCTTTCATGCGCCAGATGCGACCGAAGTTGTAGAAGAATTCTTCTGCTGAGAAGTCTGGTTCTCTCTTAGCTGCTTCAAGCGCTGCAGCGATTCCTCCCAAGTCAGCCACGTTTTCTGATACAGTCAATTTACCGTTGATGGTTGCTCCATAAGAATCCTGTCCATCAAATTGGTCAATAACTTTTTGTGTTTTCTCCTTGAAGGCAGTATAGTCACTCTCTGTCCACCAATCCTTGAGGCTACCATTTTCATCGAAGGAAGCTCCGTTGGTATCAAAGGCGTGAGAAATTTCATGGGCAATAACCGCCCCGATACCCCCGTAGTTAGCAGAAGATGACTGATGCAAATCATAGAAAGGTGCTTGTAAAATAGCCGCTGGAAAGACAATCAGGTTCTTCTGTGGATTGTAGTAAGCATTGACCATATGAGCAGGCATACCCCATTCCTTGTAGTCTACAGGCTGGTTCCACTTGCTCCAACTGTGCTTGATTTCCACACGCGCAAATGCTAGAGCATTGTCAAAAAGGCTAGCCGTTTCATCCACTACCTTGTCCTTATAGCGTGCTGGTAATTCTTCTGGGTAACCGATATAAGGCTTGATGACATTGAGTTTGACAATGGCCTTGTCACGAGTTTCAGGAGTCAGCCAGTCATTTTTAGCCAAGCGTTCCTTATAGACATCAATCATAGTTGCCACTTTTTTCTCTACATCTGCCTTAGCCTCTGGAGAGAATTTTTCATGGGCATACCAGAGACCCAAGGCTTGTTTGAAAGGACCTTGTGCTAGCTGGTAGGCTGCCTTGACCTTGTCTTTGGCTTCTGGAACTCCTGAAAGCGCACGGCTATAGGCACCTGACAAGACACGAATTTCTTCTGTTAAATAGCTGGTTGAGAGATTCACAACACTTAAAATTAAGGTTGCCTTGAGGAGAGACCATGCCTCTTCACTATAGAATTGGTCTGCTGCTTTCCAGAAGCGTTCTTCGTCTACAATAACCTTGTCTGGTACTTGTCCAAGAACAGCTTTGAAGAAGTCATCCAAAGGTAGGGCAGGCGCAAATTTCTTGAAATCTTCGTAATCATATGGATGGTAAAGTTTAGCATACTCTGAACTTTCTTCATTAGAGAGCACCACTGCTGCAACTCGACGGTCCAATTCTAGTCTTTTCTCTAGCAAGTCTTCAATTTCTACATCAGAGAAATCATAAGCCTTGAGAAGATTTGCGCTGCTTTCTTTCCAAAGAGTCAAGAGCTCTTCACGCTGAGGATGGTCTTCAGCATAGTAGGTCGTATCTGGCAGGATCGTGCTTGGAGCACTAGCCCATAAAACGTTGATTCTGGCATCCATAAAGTCTGGCGATACACCAAAAGGAAGGAAGTTAGGTTTTCCTGCAAGTTCAAACTCTGCTAGTCTAGCTGTAAAATCCGCAAAAGTCTCCAATTCTTGGAATTCTTTAATGAGTGGCAAAACAGGTTTGATACCGTCAGCTTCTCTCTTGTCAAAATCACGAACTAGGCGGTGGTATTTGACAAAGTTTTCCAAGATAGCATCCTCAGGCACCTCTTCACCTGCCAACCACTTGTCTGTTGTCGCCAGCATCAGATCTTCGATTTCCTGGTCTAAATCAACAAAACCTCCCGTTTGAGACTTATCTGCTGGGATTTCAGCTGTCTGTTGCCATTCTCCATTGATAGCATCATAAAAATCGTCTTGATAACGTGTCATCTTGTTCTCGCTTTCATTTTTTTTTAAGTTATTGCTAGCTTAACAAAAATTGCTTGGGAATGCAATTAAAAATGAACTTTCCTTTTCCAGCATTTTTCAGTTATTATTTTAAATTTTTCAAAAATTAACTTGACTTAATTTTTTTTTTAATGTATATTAAGAGACAGGAGGAATACAAGTTTATGATACGTATCGAAAACCTCAGTGTCTCCTACAAAGAAACGTTGGCACTTAAGGATATTTCACTAGTGCTCCAAGGACCAACAATTACCGGAATCATTGGTCCAAACGGTGCTGGAAAATCAACATTATTAAAAGGGATGCTGGGAATTATCCCAC
The DNA here is from genome assembly GCF_041432595.1 of Streptococcus sp. 27098_8_86. Classification (GTDB taxonomy): domain Bacteria; phylum Bacillota; class Bacilli; order Lactobacillales; family Streptococcaceae; genus Streptococcus; species Streptococcus pneumoniae_F. The sequence continues at coordinate 84,312 of NZ_JAPVZW010000008.1, read as the reverse complement.
ATCAAGGTCAGGCATTTCTCGATGACAAGGAAGTTAAAAAATCCTTACATCGAATCGCCTATGTCGAACAAAAAATCAATATCGACTACAACTTTCCCATCAAGGTCAAGGAATGTGTCTCGTTAGGACTCTTTCCCTCTATCCCTCTCTTTCGAAGTTTAAAGGCTAAACATTGGAAGAAAGTGCAAGAAGCCCTTGAAATCGTCGGTCTAGCTGACTATGCTGAACGGCAAATCAGTCAACTGTCTGGAGGTCAATTCCAGCGGGTTTTGATTGCCAGATGCTTGGTGCAGGAAGCCGATTATATCCTCTTGGATGAACCCTTTGTTGGGATTGACTCTGTCAGTGAGGAAATCATCATGAATACGCTGAGAGATTTGAAAAAAGCTGGGAAGACGGTTCTCATCGTCCACCACGACCTCAGCAAGGTTCCCCACTACTTCGATCAAGTCTTGCTTGTCAATCGAGAAGTGATTGCCTTTGGTCCAACCAAAGAAACCTTTACCGAAACCAATCTCAAAGAAGCTTACGGTAATCGACTCTTTTTCAATGGAGGTGACCTATGATTGCAGAATTTATCGATGGATTACAAAAATTCCATTTCTTACAAAATGCCTTGATAACAGCTATTGTCGTCGGGGTCGTAGCTGGAGCTGTAGGATGTTTCATCATTCTACGCGGGATGTCACTCATGGGAGATGCTATTTCACATGCTGTCTTGCCAGGTGTAGCCCTCTCCTTCATCTTGGGCCTTGACTTCTTTATCGGAGCCATTGTCTTTGGATTGCTAGCTGCCATCATCATTACCTACATCAAGGGAAACTCGATTATCAAAAGCGATACCGCCATCGGCATTACCTTTTCTTCTTTCTTAGCCCTCGGTATCATCTTGATTAGTGTCGCTAAAAGTTCAACTGACCTTTTCCATATCCTTTTTGGTAATATCCTAGCCGTCCAAGATACGGATATGTTTATTACTATGGGTGTTGGGGCAGTCATTCTCTTGTTAATCTGGATTTTCTTCAAGCAACTCTTGATAACTTCCTTTGATGAACTATTGGCTAAAGCCATGGGAATGCCTGTCAATTTCTATCACTACCTTCTCATGGTACTCTTGACTCTCGTGTCTGTGACAGCCATGCAAAGTGTCGGAACTATCCTGATTGTAGCCATGCTGATTACCCCAGCTGCAACTGCTTATCTTTATGCTAATAGCCTGAAAAGCATGATTTTCCTTTCCTCAACCTTTGGAGCTACTGCTTCAGTTTTGGGACTCTTTATCGGTTATAGCTTTAACGTTGCGGCAGGTTCTAGTATCGTGCTTACAGCCGCTAGTTTCTTTCTCATTAGCTTCTTTATCGCTCCAAAACAACGATATTTGAAACTGAAAAATAAACATTTGTTAAAATAAGGGGTAAAGCCCCAATAAATTGGAGGATCTAATGAAAAAATTAGGTACATTGTTGGTTCTTTTTCTTTCCGCCATTGTTCTCGTAGCATGTGCTAGCGGAAAAAAAGATGCAGCTTCTGGTCAAAAACTAAAAGTTGTTGCTACAAACTCAATCATTGCTGATATTACTAAAAATATTGCTGGTGACAAGATTGATCTTCACAGTATCGTTCCTGTTGGTCAAGACCCACACGAATACGAACCACTTCCTGAAGACGTTAAGAAAACATCTCAAGCTGATTTGATTTTCTATAACGGGATCAACCTTGAAACAGGTGGCAATGCTTGGTTTACAAAATTGGTAGAAAATGCCAAGAAAACTGAAAACAAAGACTACTTTGCAGTCAGTGAAGGCGTTGATGTTATCTACCTTGAAGGCCAAAACGAAAAAGGCAAAGAAGACCCACACGCTTGGCTCAACCTTGAAAATGGGATGATTTTTGCTAAGAATATCGCAAAACAATTAAGCGCTAAAGACCCTAGCAACAAGGAATTCTACGAAAAAAATCTCAAAGAATATACTGATAAGCTAGACAAACTTGACAAGGAAGCTAAGGAGAAATTTAACAACATCCCTGCTGAGAAGAAATTGATCGTAACCAGTGAAGGATGCTTCAAATACTTCTCTAAAGCCTACGGTGTCCCAAGTGCCTATATCTGGGAAATCAATACTGAAGAAGAAGGAACTCCTGACCAAATCAAGACCTTGGTTGAAAAACTTCGCCAAACAAAAACTCCTTCCCTCTTTGTAGAATCAAGTGTGGATGACCGTCCAATGAAGACTGTTTCACAAGACACAAACATCCCAATCTACGCACAAATCTTTACTGACTCTATCGCAGAACAAGGTAAAGAAGGCGACAGCTACTACAACATGATGAAATACAATCTTGACAAGATTGCTGAAGGATTGGCAAAATAATACTCAATGAAAAACGTCATTCTCACATGAGCTGGCGTTTTTTCTATGCCCATATTTCCGGTCAAATCATTGGAAAATTCTGACTGTTTCAGCTAAAATGGAAGAAAAAAGATTGGAGTATCCTATGGTAACTTTCCTCGGAAATCCTGTGAGCTTTACAGGTAAACAACTACAAGTCGGCGACAAGGCACTTGATTTTTCACTCACTACAACAGACCTTTCTAAAAAATCTCTGGCTGATTTTGATGGGAAGAAAAAAGTTTTGAGTGTCGTTCCTTCTATCGATACAGGCATATGCTCAACTCAAACGCGTCGTTTTAACCAAGAACTGGCTGGACTGGACAACACGGTCGTCTTGACTGTTTCCATGGACCTACCTTTTGCCCAAAAACGTTGGTGCGGTGCTGAAGGCATTGAAAATGCCATCATGCTCTCAGACTATTTCGATCATTCCTTTGGACGTGACTATGCCCTCTTAATCAATGAGTGGCACCTATTGGCACGCGCAGTCTTTGTCCTCGATACTGACAATACGATTCGCTACGTTGAATACGTGGACAATATCAACTCTGAACCAAATTTCGAAGCCGCAATTGCAGCTGTTAAAGAACTAAATTAGAAGCCATTGTGGCAGATAGCTAGAGAAATCTAGCTTTTTTTGATATACTAGATAAAGATATTAGACAAGAGGAAACGAATGACCCCGAATAAAGAAGATTATCTAAAGTGTATTTATGAAATTGGCATAGATTTGCATAAGATTACCAACAAGGAAATTGCGGCTCGTATGCAAGTCTCTCCCCCTGCCGTAACTGAAATGATTAAACGGATGAAGAGCGAAAATCTCATCCTCAAGGACAAGGAATGTGGTTATCTACTGACGGACATTGGCCTCAAACTTGTCTCTGAGCTCTATCGTAAGCACCGTTTGATTGAAGTTTTTCTAGTTCATCATTTAGACTATACGAGTGACCAGATTCACGAGGAAGCTGAGGTATTGGAACATACTGTCTCTGATTTATTCGTGGAGAGACTAGAAAAATTACTTGGATTCCCCAAGACCTGCCCTCACGGAGGAACTATTCCTGCTAAGGGAGAACTCTTAGTTGAAATCAATAACCTGCCACTAGCTGACATCAAGGAAGCTGGCGCCTACCGCCTGACTCGGGTGCACGATAGTTTTGACATTCTCCATTATCTGGACAAGCACTCACTTCACATCGGTGACCAGCTCCAAGTCCAGCAGTTTGATGGCTTTAGCAATACCTTCACCATCCTCAGTAAAAACGAGGATTTACAAGTAAGTATGGACATTGCCAAACAACTCTATGTCGAAAAAATCGACTAATTTCTCAAGTACCCTACCAACCCTGAAAGTTTTATTTTCAGGGTTTTATTTCTATCATTTGATTTTACTTTCATTTAGTTGTAGAATATTTGTAAAAAAAAAGAAAGATAGTTTAAACTATGAAAAAATCACTAAAAATTTTTGCGACATCCAAATGGTTTGACCTCTTCGGCGTTGCTTTGGTCGTTGGGATTGCGATTGCATCTGGTTACCTCAACTCCCGCCTCGATAAATTTGTAGACTGGGGACCATGGACAGCACTTGTGCCCTTTGGATTGATTTCCGTAACCAACGTTGGGATTTCCATGTTGTCCACTCGTTTCACGGGGAAATTAAGCAAATGGGGAAATTACTTTGGTATTGTTAATACCATTTTGTCTGGCACCATTGACTATATCCTTGGAAATAAGGCGGCCATCATTACCTATCCCGTCACCTTCCTCATTTATACCTTTGCTATTAAGAAATGGGAAGCTTCGCAAGAAGGCAGACCCAACCAAATGAGCCAAAAACAGCTAAAATTGGCGGCCATCATCATTTCAATCATCGCCTTCCTCTTTGCCTTTGTGACAAACTATATCGGCTATGGAGGAAAGATGAATCTCCTTGCCTACGTAACAACTATTGCCTTTGCATTGTCCCTCATTGCCAATGCTTTTAACGCATTGAAACTAACAACTCAGTGGGGCTTTTGGTTGATTTACAATTTTGTGCAGCTTACAAAGGCTGGTATTCAAGGAAACTTTGCCAATATCGGAAAATACATCTTCTATATCCTCAATGCAATCGGAGCTTTATTTGTCTGGAATGATGAAGAAGTAAGATAATAGAAGAAAACTTAAATAAAAAAACAAGTCGACTTAAGAGAATCTCCCTTCTGCTATTTTTATCATTTTACTTGTAACTCCCATTCTTTTGGAGTAGAATGAAGCTAGATAAAAGAGGGAGGTCATCTTATGAAAAATCTCTTTAGAATCCATTTTATAGCAATTGCACTCATCGATTTGCTACTATTTGCATTTTTTAGCACTAGACCCGAGACAGCTTTCGACCGGCTCTTGCTCACTGGTTTTATTTTTATCCTTGCTCAGGGACTCCTGCTATTTCGCTTGCTTGTCCAACTCAAACATCAATTCACTGAGATTTATCCTCAAATCAATAAAAAGATTCGCTTCTACTATTTAGGGGTTCTCTCCATTGATTTTCTATTTTTTGTCCTTTTAGCCTTCGTTAGTTCTCATCGTTTTTCATCTCTTATGCCAATCGTCACTGCTTGCCATTCTACTTTTTATTATAGGACAGCGGACTACCTAAGAAACAACTATCCAGACTTTTATGACAAACGCATTTCTTTATGGGAGTGCCTATAAGGAAAAGGAGGTTTTAGCATGAAAAAAATCATCTTCATCAAAAGCATTCAACTCCTTGTCATTGATGGAATCATGCTGGCATTTTTGACATTTAAAGGGGGGCTTACTTGGGACTGGATTTTGATTTATAGCGGTTGGCTCATTTTCTTTCATCCTGTGCTATTGACCTATCTTTCCAACCAACTTTGTGATCACTTTAATCAACTCTATTCCCAGATTAGACTCAGATTCTGGCGTTTTGCCTTACAAATCCTCCTATGGGATAGCCTGATCATTCTCTCCTTGCTGTTTTTAAGGGGTATCCCACTTTTCCTTCAGGGAACTCTCCTAATCATAGGTCATCTCATCTCTTCCTATCGCATAAACCAAAGCCTGAAACAAGATTTCCCCAAGGCCTATCAGGAACAGATTTCATTTTGGAGTATTTTGTAATAGATAAGAAAAACCAAGCCGACTGGGCTTGGTTTTTCTTATCTATTTTTAGTATCAAGGATAATGGTAACTGGTCCGTCATTGACCAGCTCAACCTGCATATCCGCTCCAAAGATACCTGTCTGAACGGGTACTTCTTGCGCTAATTTTTGATTGAATGCATCATAGAAGTCTGATGCCATATCAGGCTTGGCTGCACCTGTAAAGGCTGGACGATTGCCTTTCTTAGTATCCGCAAAGAGGGTAAACTGAGAAATAGAGAGGATTTCTCCTTCAATATCTTTGACAGACAGGTTCATCTTGCCTTCTGCGTCTGAAAAAATCCGCATGTTGACAAGCTTTCTCACAGCATAGTCCAAATCTTCCTCTTGGTCCTCTGGTCCAACACCAACCAGCAATAGGAGCCCCTGATTGATTTTTCCCTGAACCTGACCTTCGATACTCACTTGGGCTTTTTTAACCCGTTGGATAATGATTTTCATAATAGCCTTTCTAGTAAGAGCTAGGACAATTAGCCATTGGTTCGTTTGACAGAATAAACTTCTGGCACACTCTTAATCTTGTCCACGACCGTGGTCAGCGTCGAGAGATTGGCAATGCCAAAGGACACATGGATATTAGCAAACTTCATATCCTTGGTTGGTTGGGCATTGACCGTTGAAATATTCTTGGTTGTGTTTGAAAGAACTTGCAGTACATCGTTCAACAGTCCTGTACGGTTGAGGCCGTAAATATCGATATGGGCCATATACTCCTTATTTGAGCTAGAGTACTGGTCTTCCCACTCCACATCAAGGAGACGTTGCTCATAGTTTTCTTGGGCGCGCAGGTTCATACAGTCCACACGGTGAATAGCCACACCACGCCCCTTGGTGATGTAGCCAACAATATCGTCACCAGGAACAGGATTACAACACTTAGCAATCCGCACTAGGAGACCTGAGGCACCTTCAATGACCACTCCACCCTCATGCTTGACTTTGAGGGTTTCTTTATTTTCAACCTTGACCTCGCCACCTTTGACAAGCTCCTCTGCCTCAGCCTTGGCCTTGGCACGTTCTTCCTCACGGCGTTCCTTTTCAGTCAGACGGTTAAAGACGGTAATAGCACCGATTTCTCCAAAACCAATGGCCGCAAAAAGGGATTCTTCTGTCTTGTAGCTAGTCTTTTGCAAAACTTGGTCCATGTGACGCTTGTCCATGAATTTATTAGCTACATAGCCGTTTTCTTGGAACTGAGCCATCAACATTTCACGACCCTTGTTAACAGACAATTCCTTGTCTTGATTTTTAAAGAACTGACGAATCTTGTTACGCGCCTTGCTGGTCTTGACCATATTGAGCCAGTCACGGCTCGGTCCAAAGGAGTTGGGGTTGGTGACAATTTCAACCTGATCCCCTGTCTTGAGCTTGGTTGTCAGCGGAACCATACGACCATTAACTTTGGCACCCGTCGCTTTTTCACCGACTTTAGTATGGATTTCGTAGGCAAAGTCAATCGGTCCTGAATCTTTTGGAAGAGAACGGACAGCACCATCTGGAGTAAAGACATAAATCTCCTCAGCCAGATAGTTTTCCTTAACTGAATCCACAAATTCCTTAGCATCATCAGCCTGATCTTGGAGCTCCATCATCTCCTTGATCCAGTTCATCCCAATAGCTGATTCCTTACTGTTAACCTGCCCCTTAATACCTTTCTTATAAGCCCAGTGAGCCGCAACCCCGTACTCAGCCACCTCATGCATTTCCTTGGTCCGAATTTGGAACTCAATCGGCCCTTTTGGTCCATAAACAGTCGTATGGATAGACTGGTAACCATTGGCCTTGCGGTTGGCGATATAGTCTTTAAAGCGACCAGGCATGGGTTTCCAAAGCTCATGCACATAACCAAGCATGGCGTAAACATCACTTTGGGTATCCAAAATACAACGAATGGCAATCAGGTCATAGATTTCCTCAAAACGTTTTCTCTTATCCTGCATTTTGCGGAAAATCGAGTAAATATGCTTGGGACGACCATAAATCTTCCCTTTCAAGTGACGATCCGTCGTATATTCCTCTAATTTTGTAACTACCTCATCCACCAAGGCTTCACGCTCTCTGCGTTTTTCCTTCATCATATGGGTAATCTTGTAAAACTCCGTTGGATTAAGATAACGGAAAGATAGGTCTTCCAATTCCCATTTAACGCTAGAAATCCCCAAACGGTGGGCAAGCGGGGCATAGATTTCCATGGTTTCTTTGGAAATACGCTCCTGCTTATCTTTTCGAAGATGTTTCAGGGTCCGCATATTGTGCAAGCGGTCAGACAGTTTGACCAAGATAACACGGATGTCCTCAGACATGGCCATGAGCATCTTACGGTGATTTTCAGCCAACTGCTCCTCGATTGATTTGTACTCGACCTTACCAAGCTTGGTAACCCCATCTACGATTACCCGCACATCAGGACCAAACTCTCTTTCCAAATCATCCAGAGTCGCTTCTGTATCCTCTACCACGTCATGCAAGAAACCACAAGCTACCGTTACAGCATCCAGCTTGAGCTTAGCTAAAATACCTGCCACTTGGATGGGGTGAATGATATAAGGCTCACCTGATTTGCGGTATTGGCCACTATGGCATTCCACCGCATAGATCAAGGCCTTATGGACAAAAGCAACATCCTCTTCCGTCAAATATTCTTTGGTTAAAGCGACAACTTCTTCGCCCGTTAAATTCACTTCTTTCGGCATCTCTACTCTCCAATTCTTCCTACCATTTTATCACTTTTTTAAGAATATGAAAACTAGAAAATTCCCTCTCAATCAATCCACATCTCAAAAAACACTGCCAGATTTCTCTAGCAGTGTTTTAAGTTTCTTTTATCTTAGTAAACCGTTCTTTCAGTTTCTACATCGAAGAAGTGTGCTTTGTTCAAGTCAAATCCAAGTTCAACTGTTGCACCTGTTTGCAAGTAGTCACGAGCATCAACTTTGGCAACAAATTCATCTTTACCAACTTGGCAGTAAAGGTGAGATTCTGAACCAAGCAATTCTGATACTGAGATAGTAGCTTTGACAACTGATTCTGGGAATGTTTCAAGGAAAGCAGGTTCTGCATTCACGTCTTCTGGACGGATACCGAAGATCAATTCTTTACCTTCGTAGCCTTTTTCACGAAGAACTTTCAATGCGCCTTCTGGAACTTTCAAACGGAAACCGTCAGAAACAATTTCGCTACCAACCAATTTCACATTGATGAAGTTCATAGCTGGGCTTCCGATGAAGCCTGCTACGAATTTATTAACTGGGTTTTTGTAAACTTCTTGAGGAGTACCGATTTGTTCTACACGTCCGATAGTACCTGTACCAGCAGGATTCTTAGTTGCTGACATGATAACGATACGGTCTGCAAGTGTCATCGCTTCTGTTTGGTCGTGAGTTACGTAGATAGTTGTAGCTCCGATACGACGGTGGATTTTCGCAATTTCAGCACGCATTGATACACGAAGTTTGGCATCCAAGTTTGACAAAGGTTCGTCCATCAAGAACACTTTTGCATCACGGACGATTGCACGACCCATGGCAACACGTTGACGTTGACCACCTGAAAGGTCAGCAGGTTTACGTTCCAAGAATTCTTTCAATCCAAGGATTTCAGCTGCTTCTTGCACACGTTTGTCGATGTCTTCTTTGCTGTATTTACGCAATTTCAAACCGAAAGCCATGTTGTCATAAACAGTCATGTGTGGGTAAAGAGCGTAGTTTTGGAATACCATGGCGATGTCACGGTCTTTTGGAGCTACGTCGTTGACAACCACGCCATCGATAGATGCAGTACCTTCTGTGATATCTTCAAGACCAGCAATCATACGAAGAGTTGTTGATTTACCACATCCTGAAGGACCTACGAAAACGATAAATTCTTTGTCTTTAATGTCCAAGTTGAAGTCTTCAACTGAGTAGTGTTCGCTATTTGGATATTTTTTGTAAATATTTTTAAGATTCAATTCTACCATGAGGTGAACTCCTTTTGTCTTTTGATAGTTTTATTATAGATGAAAACGCTTTACTTTTCTATGGCAAGATGACCAAAAAAATAAAAAAGTTCTGTGCAACTTGCACAAAACTTTAGAGAATATCTGGTAAAATCAATTGATAACACAGGGTCAGGTCAGTCAATTCCTTCAACTGAAGCCCTGTCAATTCTTCCCATTTATCAATCTTGTATTGAAGAGAATTGCGGTGCAAATAGAGTTGCTGGGCTGTTTTTGTTAGGACAGCACTGTTTTCCCAAAGGGAGAGAATGATTTCCTGAATCTGGTCTTGATCCAAAATCATCTGGTGCAAGCATTCCTTGATTACCTTCAAATCCACGAGTCTTTCTCCCATACTCCAAAGATAGAGCTGAGAAAAAGTATGAACACCTTGGTGACCCTGACGCCACCAAGTCTTAAATAAATCCCGCTCTGCTTTAATCAAGTCTGATAGGGCTTGATGGCCTGTCTGAGACCAAACCTGGCCTAACATGATTGACAGACGAAGTCCAAAGTCATACTCAACCGCTTCAATCGTATCACTTAAAATAGCTCGTACAGAGGTGTATTTGTCTTGTTGAAGCACGAAAACATAATCCTGAGCTCCGACCTGAATCACCGTCTGACAGTTGGGAAAAAGAGTCCGCATCATATCCAACCAAGAAGCCAGATTTTCCTGCTGAAAATAGGAAAGATGGCAATAAACCAACTGAATCTTTTTAAAAGCTTGCGGTGCCTGTCCCTTGCCCTCAATCAGATAAGAATACCAAGGATTGAGCGAACGAGCCTGCTCCTGCTGGGTCAAAAGGGCAACCAACTGCTTTTCACGCTCGCTGAGCCCAGCTTCCTCCAGCAAAATCCACTGCTGAGAAGCTAAAGGGAGAGTGAGATAGCCCTCTTTCTCTACTGGTTGGTCTGAAATCTGAGCTTCAGGAAACCAGTCTTGTAGTTCTTTTGCTATCATGTCCTAGCCCTCCACTTTTTGGATGCACCACGAAATCAAGCTCTCAAGACGTTCCAGATTTTCAGTCATATGGAGATAGCCCATGACTGCTTCAAAACCTGTGGACATACGGTAAGTTACCACATCAGCATTTTTAGCCTTGGTGTGACTATTGGTATTGCGACCACGTTTATAGATTTCTTCTTCTTTTTCTGTTAAGACCTGCTCCTCTAACATAAGGGAAATCAGGCGAGCCTGAGCCTTGGCTGAGACATACTTGGTCGCTTCTTGGTGGAGTTTATTGGGCTTGGTCATACCTTTGAGGATGAGGTGACGGCGAATATACATAGAATACACCGCGTCCCCCTCAAAAGCTAACGCAATCCCGTTAATGAGATTGACATCAATCACGTGTCCACCTCACTCCATCTTTGGTGTCTAGGAGCTTAATCCCTTGAGCAGCCAATTGGTCACGGATATGGTCCGCTGTCGCAAAGTCACGATTGGCACGCGCTTCTTGGCGTTTTTGGATCAAGTCTTCAATCTCTGCATCCAAAACTTCCTCAACAAAGACAATCCCAAAGACTTCTAACATGGCTGCAAGAGCTTCCTTAACACTTGCATCATAGTTGCCAGAATTGATCCACTTGGCCATTTCAAAGACTACTGTGATTCCATTTGCCGCGTTAAAATCTTCATCCATTGCTGCTACAAACTTATCTTTAAAAGCTTGCAACTCTTGAGCATTTACAGTTCCAGTAAATGGTTGCTCATAGGTGTTTTTCAAATACTTGAGATTGGTCTCAGCGTCTCGCACTGCCTTTTCCGTAAAGTTGATAGGCTTACGGTAATGTTGTGTCGCAAAGAAGAAACGAAGTACTTGGCCATCAAGGTTTTTGAGGGCATCGTGCACTGTGATAAAGTTGCCCAAGGATTTGGACATCTTGACATTGTCGATATTGACAAAGCCATTGTGCATCCAATAGTTGGCAAAGGTCTTGCCTGTTTTGGCTTCTGACTGGGCAATTTCATTGGTATGGTGAGGAAACTCTAGGTCAGCTCCACCACCGTGAATATCAATGGTGTCGCCCAAAATCTCTGTCGACATGACTGAACACTCGATGTGCCAGCCCGGACGACCAGGTCCCCAAGGACTGTCCCAAGAAATCTCGCCTGATTTGGCAGATTTCCAGAGGGCAAAGTCTACAGGATTTTCCTTACGAGCTGTTTCTTCATCGGTACGACCTGAAGCACCCAGCTCCAAATCTTCCAAGGTTTTATTAGCCAATTTGGCATAGTTGTGAGATTTTTCCACACGGAAATAGACATCTCCTTGACTCTCGTAGGCAAAGCCTTTTTCAATCAAATCTTCCACAAAGCGGATGATGTCAGCCATAAACTCCACCACACGCGGATGGCGGGTCGCAGGTTTGACGCCCAAGGCTGTCACATCCTCACGAAAGGCAGCGATGTACTTGTCCGCAACCTCCTGAGGCGTGATGCCTTCTTCCTTGGCACGGTTGATAATCTTATCATCCACATCCGTGAAATTAGAAATATAGGCAACTTCGTACCCACGATACTCAAAGTAACGTCGAATCGTATCAAAAGCTACCGTCGAACGGGCATTCCCTACGTGGATATAGTTATACACGGTTGGCCCACAAACATACATCTTGACCTTGCCGTCCTCAATCGGGACAAATTCTCGCAAATCACGAGACATAGTGTCATAGATTTTAATCATAAATCATAGTTAGGAAAGCTAAAATCCAAGAACAATTAGTTTCATCACTAAGAGTTCAATTGAATTTCAGTCCGAATCTCTCTACACTTCGGAATCCCTTGCTCCTTTCTCATTCAGATAAACCACCTGGGTCTGTTTGACAAAGCCAATTTTTTCATACAAGCGCTTGGCACCTACATTGCTGTCCTCTACTGCAATCTGAAATTCCTTGTCATTTTGCTCAATTAGTTGGTTGACAAGGGATTTTGCTAAGTAGCTTCCATAGCCTTTCCCACGTTCAGGTTCAGATATTGCTAACCCGTAGAAGTAATTCGTATTAGTCGATAAATCTACCGTACAAGTTCCAATAACCTGACCGTCTTTTAACAAAATATATAAGCGACTTTCTGGATCCTTCAGAGCTTCAGCGACATATCTATCCACAATCTCTCTGGATTCATGCTCTTCTGAGAATGCCTGAAATTTTAACTGACTGATTTGCTCCTGATACGAACTATCTGCTAACAAAACTTCAAGATTAGAAACCTTTGCTAACGGATAAGGTTTTCTATCCTTACCTAACCAAGTTTCTGTATCCTCGTCCTCGACCAATCCCCAGTTGCTAACAAAATCAGGATGGCGGTCTAGAAAAACACGCTCTGTCTGAAAAGTGACTGAATGAATCGGAAAAGAAGCTATTTCTCTCTCAAAACAAGTAAACAATGCACGCGCAATTCCCTGACGGCGATGATCTGGATGAACCAGTATCGTCACTTCCACATCTTGGTCATCTGCATAGACAGTTAATAAACCAACAAGTTCGCCTTTTTCATAATAAAGGAAAAAGGCGGGCATGTTTGGGTCAAAATTAAGCATGTTAGATAGATAGGGATCACGATAGGTACCGTCATAGTTTTGGCAACAGTTAATTAGTTTTTTCGCCTCAGATATCTCCTCTTGGCTTAACTTGTTTCTTGCTTGAATCATATAGGTATCCTCTACAACCCAGACGATCTGTGACTGGCTTCTTTAGCCTGCTCGAGTTTATTGACGTAGTACTCTCGTTTTTCTTCGACTTCGTGAATGACCGGCTCATCCTTTTTACCATGTACACGGACAATCTTAGCAGGAATACCGACAACCGTCACATCACTAGGTACGTCTGCTACAACAACTGCTGCAGCACCGACCTTGGCATTTTCACCGATTTCTACTGGTCCGATAACTTGGGCATGGGCTGATATGAGTGCTCCCTTTCGAACGGTCGGATGGCGTTTGCCACAGTCTTTCCCTGTTCCCCCAAGAGTCACCCCATGATAGAGGAGAACTCCCGTCTCAACGATAGCTGTCTCTCCAATCACCAGGCCTGAACCATGGTCGATAAAGACACCTGAATCAATCTGGGCACCTGGATGAATCTCAATCTGAGTCCAAAAGCGCCAAAACTGACTGTGCATACGAGCCAGGAGTTTGAAGCCATGCTTCCAGAGAAAATGCGAGAGACGGTGGGCCGCCAAGGCCTTGACACCTGGATAAGTCAGCAAAACCTCCAAAGTGGTGCGGGCCGCTGGATCATTTTCTTTTACGATATCAATGGTTTCGCGCCACCATCCCATACATTTCTCCTTTTCTTATTCTGAATCTTTTGGTATTTCTGTAAATTCTTTCTTAGGTTTGTGGTCCTTGTGATGACGTGGGCGGTGAGAACGCTCTGATTTTTCACCTTTTTCATCACGCTCAGGTTTTGGAGGACGAGGAAGAAGAGCTTTCATAGAAGCATCCACACGTCCTTTTTCATCAATCTTGATAATCTTAACATCAACTTCATCCCCGATTGCTACCAAGTCTTCGACATTATTGGTACGAGTCCAAGCCATTTCAGAAATGTGAACGAGGGCATCTGTCTTATCAAAGAGGTTAACAAAGGCACCAAATTTCTCAATACGAACGACTTTAGCACGGTAAACTTCATCGACTTTAGCTTCACGGACTAAACCAGCAATGATTTCTTTGGCACGGTTAATAGCATCTTGATCGCTAGAGTAGATAGACACATTTCCTTCTTCATCGATATCAATTTTAACGCCTGTTTCAGCGATAATCTTGTCGATGGTTTCTCCACCCTTACCGATGACAATCTTAATCTTGTCCACATCAATCTTGATGGTATCAATTTTCGGAGCAGTTGGAGCCAATTCTGGACGAACTTCTGGAATGGTTGCTTCAATCACATCAAGGATTTCAAAACGCGCTTTCTTGGCTTGAGCAAGTGCTTCAGTCAAGATTTCTGCAGTGATTCCTTGAATCTTGATATCCATTTGAAGGGCTGTAATCCCGTCACGAGTACCTGCAACCTTAAAGTCCATATCTCCAAAGTGGTCTTCCAAACCTTGGATATCTGTCAAGACTGTATAGTTGTTTCCATCTGAGATGAGACCCATGGCAATCCCTGCTACTGGCGCCTTGATTGGCACACCACCAGCCATAAGGGCAAGAGTTCCCGCACAGATAGAAGCTTGAGATGAAGAACCATTTGATTCCAAGACCTCAGCTACCAAGCGGATAGCATATGGGAATTCTTCCAAACTTGGCAAGACTTGAGCAAGTGCACGCTCACCAAGAGCACCGTGACCGATTTCACGACGACCTGGCGCACCGTAACGACCAGTTTCCCCAACAGAGTATTGTGGGAAGTTATAGTGGTGCATAAAGCGTTTCTTGTACTCTGGATCCAAACCATCAATGATTTGAGTTTCACCCATCGGAGCCAAGGTCAAGACTGAAAGAGCCTGAGTTTGTCCACGAGTGAAGAGACCTGAACCGTGCACACGAGGAAGGAAGTCAACAACCGCATCCAAAGGACGGATTTCATCAACCTTACGACCGTCAGGACGTACCTTGTCTTCTGTGATCAAACGACGCACTTCTGCGTGTTCCATTTGTTCCAAGATTTCAGCCACATCACGCATGATACGATCAAATTCTTCGTGGTCTGCATATTTTTCTTCATACACAACAGTAACTTGGTCCTTAACTGCTTGAGTTGCAGCTTCACGAGCCAATTTTTCTTCAACTTGAACCGCTTTTTGGAGGTCGCTGTTGTAGGCTGCGATGATTTCAGCTTGCAATTCAGCGTCCACATGAAGCAATTCTACTTCTGCTTTTTCCTTACCAACTGCTGCAACGATTTCTTCTTGGAAGGCAATCAATTCTTTGACTGCTTCGTGCCCTTTAAGGAGGGCTTCCAGCATGATTTCTTCTGACAATTCTTTAGCACCAGACTCTACCATGTTGATGGCGTGTTTGGTACCAGCTACTGTCAATTCAAGGAGCGATTGCTCTGCTTGTTCTTGCGTAGGGTTGATGATGATTTGGCCATCTACATATCCCACTTGTACCCCAGCAATTGGTCCGTCAAATGGAATATCTGAAATAGAAAGCGCCAAGGATGAACCAAACATAGCTGCCATTGGTGCTGAGGCATTTTCATCGTAAGAAAGAACCGTATTGATGACTTGAACTTCATTACGGAAACCTTCCGCAAACATAGGACGGATTGGACGGTCAATCAAACGCGCTGTCAATGTCGCATCCGTTGAAGGACGTCCTTCACGTTTCATAAAGCCACCAGGAAACTTCCCAGCCGCATACATTTTTTCTTCGTAGTTGACTTGAAGAGGGAAGAAATCTCCAGTTGCCATTTTCTTAGACATAACGGCAGCAGTCAAGACAGTTGACTCACCGTAACGTACAACAACAGAGCCATTTGCCTGCTTGGCAACCTGACCAGTCTCTACAATTAACTCACGACCCGCAAAAGTCGTTTGAAACACTTGTTTTGTCATTTTAATCCCCTTTGGATTGATGAAATTATACGCCTTGCCTACAAAGATCAAGATACCAAGGACGTCAAAAGCAAAGTAAAAATAGGAAACTGACGAAGTCTTCGATGAAGACAAGACAGTTTATCTTTTTTACACAGCTTTTCGGCCGGGTTCAATTACACAAGATAGCATTCGATTGACGCAGTGTACCATGCACACTAGGAAATCTATCTTTTTCACTAGGGATTTAGCCCGTGTTCAACTATTTAGATACTTTGAAAAGTTTAAAAATATTATTCTTTAGTATTTTTCCTTTTTATAGCAGATTTGAATAGTTAAAAATCTGTTTATACCCTCATCTTTGTATCAAGTACGTACAGAGTCTATTTTATCATATTTTTCTTAAAAAGTGCGGCCTTTACCATTAAAAAGGAACCATTCCCCTCACCTGAGAAGAATGGTTTGCTTTTTATTATCCTAGAGACTGGTGATTAAACAAGGCATGTGTTGCTTGGTGGATGTATTTTGCTGTTTCTGCATTGTTCATAGTGTAGAGATGCACACCTGCAACATCCTGAGTTACCAAGTCCACGATTTGATCCACTGCATAGGCAAGTCCTGCTGCTCTGAGCGACTCAGGGTCATGCTCATACTTGTCTAAGATGGCTTTAAATTTGCGTGGAAGGTGGATATTCTCACAAGTCTTCAAGAGGCGGAGAGCCTGATTTCGATTCAGAATTGGCATAATCCCTGCATGAATGGGAACATCAATCCCAGCCAAGATGCACTTGTCTTGGAAATCATAGAAGCGCTCATTGTCAAAGAAAAGCTGAGTAACGAGGCTCGAACAACCTGCGTCCACTTTCTTCTTAAGATTTTGAATATCTGAAATCTGATTTGGTGAATCTGGATGCCCTTCTGGATAGCAAGCTCCGACAATATCAAAGTGAGGGGCTTGTTCCTTGATGAACTCAATCAAGTCAGTTGCGTAGCGGAAATCCTTTTGTGGTTCCACATCAGGAATAATATCCCCACGAAGAGCCAAGATTTTCTGCACCCCAACCTTGTCCAAGTCTGCAATAGTTTCAGCAACCTTGTCCTTAGTCAAATAGATGGCTGGCAAGTGAGCAATAGTCGGAATCGCCAAGTCATTTTGGATAAAGTCAGCCAAACGGACCGTCGTTTCCTTGATATTAAATTTATTATTGCTGGCAGTCACACTGATAAAGTGGGGAGCCAACTCCTGCATATCTTTAAGAGCAGAAATAATGTTATCATTACCCACGGCTGGGTTGGGAGGGAACACTTCAAATGAGAGTGACGGTGTTTGGCGTGACATAGTCATTATCCTTTTCTAGTTGATTTTTCGTTAGCTGGATTCCTAGAATCCAAGTGAAACAGGCAGATTGACCAAACAGCGCTTCTTGAGAAATCCTATCTTACAATTTCTCACGCGCAGCTTTAGCTGCTTCAACAAGGCGAATCAAGCTTTCTTTTGTTTCTGGAATACCACGTGTTTTCAAACCACAGTCAGGGTTGATCCAAACTTTCTTGCTTGGCACTTTAGCAAGGATGGCTTCGATTGTATTGTCGATTTCGCCTTCATTTGGCACACGAGGTGAGTGGATATCGTAAACCCCAGGTCCCACTTCTGTTTGGAAGTTTTTCGCTTTGAGTTCGTCCAAGATTTCAAGGTTTGAACGGCTAGCCTCAAATGAGATAACGTCTGCATCCATGTTGTCGATAGCTGGGATGATATCTGTAAATTCTGAGTAACACATGTGAGTGTGGATTTGAGTATCTGGCGCTACTGTTGAGTGTACCAAGCGGAAGGCAGGAATTGCCCAGTCAAGGTAGTCTTCATACCAGTCGCTACGACGGAGTGGCAATTTTTCACGAAGAGCAGCCTCGTCGATTTGGATGATTTTCACACCAGCAGCTTCAAGGTCAAGTACTTCATCCTTGATAGCAAGGGCGATTTGAAGAGTAGAATCCTTGATAGAGATGTCTTCACGTGGGAATGACCAGTTAAGGATGGTAACAGGTCCAGTCAACATACCTTTAACAGGTTTGTTTGTACGGCTTTGTGCATAGCTAGACCATTTAACAGTGATAGGGTTAAGACGAGTGACATCACCCCAGATGATTGGTGGTTTCACCCCACGCATACCGTATGATTGTACCCAACCATTTTTAGAGAAGAGGTAACCTGACAAGTTTTGACCGAAGTACTCAACCATGTCATTACGCTCAAATTCACCGTGAACAAGGACATCAAAGTCGATATCTTCTTGCCATTTGATCCATTCATCGATCGTTTCAGCAAGGAAAGCATCGTACTCTTCTTGAGACAATTCACCTTTACGGTAAGCCAAACGTTTAGCACGAACTTCTTTTGTTTGAGGGAATGAACCGATAGTTGTTGTTGGAAGAGCTGGAAGTTTGAAAGCTTCTTCTTGGATAGCTTCACGTTCTGCAAAGGCTGGCAAACGAGTGTAGTCTGCATCTGTCAAGCCAGCGATACGTGCACGAAGTTCCGCATTTTCACCAACACGCTCAGTCGCAAATAGTTCTTTGTTAGCTGCAAGTGCTTCTTCACCTTGACCATTGCGGATAGCATCCAAATCACGAATCTCATCCAATTTTTCAACTGCAAAGGCAAAGTGGTTCAAGATTGCTGGTTCAAATTCTTCATTAGCAGTTGTAAATGGCACATGAAGAAGTGAGCATGAGCTTGTCAAGACAATGTTTTCAGCTGGGATTTGCTCAAGAACAGCCAAGCTCTTTTCATAGTTGTTACGCCAGATGTTTTTACCATTGACAATACCTGCATAAAGAGTCTTGTCAGCTGGGAAGCCACCTTTAACGAGTTCAAGAGTTTTCTTACCTTCAACGAAGTCAAGACCAATGGCATCTACTGGCAAGTTTACAAGGTCAGCGTAAACGTCACGAACGTCTCCGAAGTAAGTTTGAAGCAAGACTTCAAGACCTTTTTTGTCAGCCAAGAGTTTGTTGTAGAGGTTCAAGAAGAGAGCTTTTTCTTCAGCTGTCAAATCTTTTACAAGAGCCGCTTCATCCAATTGGATGCGAGTTGCACCAAGTTCAGCCAATTTTGCAAAAACTTCTTGGTAAGCAGCAACTAAGCTGTCTACAAAGTCTTCTGCTTTCACGCCTTCTTCAAAGTCTGACAATTGAAGGAAAGTGAATGGACCTACAAGAACTGGACGAGTGTTCAATCCAAGTTCTTTTGCTTCTTGGAACTCATCAAAGATTTTGTGACCTGCAAGTTTGACTTGAGTGTCTTTTTCAAATTTAGGAACGATGTAGTGGTAGTTGGTGTTGAACCATTTCTTCATTGGAAGGGCGCGAACGTCTCCTTTTTCTCCTTGGTAACCACGACCCAAAGCGAAGTAGCGCTCAAGGTCAGACAAGTCCAAGTTTTGAACTGAAGCAGGTACCACATTGAAAAGGAAAGCTGCATCTAGGAAGTTGTCATAGTGAGAAAAGTCATTTGATGGAATTTCAGTGATGCCTTTTTCTTTGACAATGTTCCAGTGTTTAGCACGCAAGTCTTTTGCGGCCGCCAAGAGTTCGTCTTCTGAGATTTCTTTTCTAAAGTATTTTTCAGTTGTAAATTTTAATTCGCGGAATTCGCCCAAACGAGGGAAACCGATGATTGTAGTTGACATGATGTGTCCTCCAAAATTTGTTGTTGAAACTATCTTAACAGAAAAGAAAGCGTCTGTATAATTGTAAAAAATTAGGCTTTGATATAGTTTGAAACTATATCTCTGTTTTAGACAAAAGAAAAGAACCTGAGACAACTGCCTCAAATCCTTTGTATAGCTTGTTTTATAGCTGTATTTCAGTTAGATTGTGTAAACGTGTTATTAGTAATTCTTATAAGTGACTATGACTTGTTATTAGAAAAGACTATAGGTTAATCCCCTTCTCTCGGAGATTGTCCAGACACTCCTTATAGTAGGCAGCATCATGTTCGCTGTATATAGGACTTTTCAGCTTTTCCTCTGCTAAGTCTTGATAAGGAGGGCAGGTCTTACCTCGGTAGTTCTTGTCCAACCACTCTGGACTGACATTGTAGCCACGGCCAGCCATTTCCTCCATGATCAAGCGATGATAGGCATAGAGACGATAGGGCGAGTGGGTAAAGACATAGTCCACCGTCGCATGCTTTCTGCCCCAGCCATTGCCACGCAGGGCGCAACACTCTCGATGTTGCCCCAAGAGTTGAGGACGGGGAAGTTGTGAAATCAAAGCCTCATGCCAAAGTCTCATGGGCGTCTCCTTTCAGTAAAGTCGAATGTTGCAAGTAGGTATTGGGATAGCGTTCAAGCAAGTCTCTCGTCTTAGCAATTAAGTCTTCTTTGGTGGCATGACCAGAGTGATAACGCTCCAGTAAAAACATATAATCCTTGCGTTCAGTCTCCCTTGCTTTCTTCTTGAAATATCCCCAAATATGCTGAAAGGCATTGCAAACCTGACCCCTGTGTTCTGGAATCTGACAGGCACGGTCAATCATCTCCTGAACCTGACTCACTTCCACCTCTTCATTCTTCAAGTATTGGCGAATCTCATTGTAAATATTGCTGGAATGGCTCAAAACAAGGTATTTATTTTCCGCCCAGAGTCGCTGACAAAGGGCACGTTGGTTGTTATTTTCCATATTTCTCCTTACTTTCTACTAGTTCCCCGGAAATATGGAAACAAAGTTATATCTTAAAAATGAGCGAATTATGAGCGGAATATGAGCGAATAAATTAGCCCCATCACCCTTTAAAGTTTTTCAAAAACTCTTTGAGTTCTGCATCGGTTTCTGGTGTGGTTCCGTGGAGTTGACCGAGCATTTCAAGTAGAGAAGCTGTTTGGCTTTCGATTACTTTATTTGTCTCGTTAATCTTGCTGACAATGTCTGTCAGCAGTGCTACTACTTCTTCCTCACCAGTACTTAATCTCACCTTCTCTAAAACCATTCAACCGAATTCCTTGAGGTTGTGTGGACGAACTGCTAATCAAGCCCTTAGATAAAAGATAATTTCTCATCTTTTCGTTGAAATTACTTTTCTTAACTGTGACATAATTGTTTCCTTTTCCGTTCCCATTCAATTTTTCAAAAGCCTTTTCCCATTCTTTATATACATCAGAATCACCCAAAAAAACCATTATCTCCCACAGTTCAAATAGATTTAGATAGTCCCCTAACAAATCTAACCTATGTGTTGACATTTCTGGATTAGATAGTAAATTATCCTTGAGCAGTCTTGTACGATCTAAAGGCTGAATATCGTCCATAGTCAATAACTCTCTGCATAACTGAATACTAATTTCTTCACTATCTAATCTAATCAAATCATCCAAATTTTCTTTAGCTAACTGTCTTATCTTAATTTTGATAGATTCATCTGCATTGTCATAATAATTGGAACTAATTATATAACTTAAATCATCTATATCAAATTTAGAATCAAGGATATGAGCAACAAGTTTAATAGAAAATTGCTTATTTTTCAAGCTTACATGATCCAGAATATCTATTATTTGTAGCTTATAGGAATCATCTATTTCCTCATATTGCAACAAATCATTGAGTTCCGTTTCATCATGAACCTCTTCTTCAATCTCAAGATACTTTTCAATATTCCTTGAAATGAAATAATTTTTCATTGATGGATATTCTTCTCTGATGAACTTAAGACTATTAGCATTGAATTTTATAACCTCCAAATCTATCAAAACTTCTAATCTATCATCCGAAAGCCCCATTACATCAAATTTATTGTAATGCCATTGCATTGATGCAAGCATTGATTTATAGATAGTTAAGTTCAGATTATCTTCAGATACAATTTTATCAAAAAAATCTCCCTGTACTTTCTCATCAAGTTGTACAAAAATATCTCTGTTTAATACAAAATTGGGATCTTGATTAATAAAATCAACCAGGCGATCAGCAATATCATTAAATGAAGAAAAGTAGGAACAAACAATTTCAGAATTAACTTGCCCTTTTTGAAGCCGTACAAGATATTCTATCAGTTTTATATCATTAGATAATCCTTGAAACTTCTCTACAGTGTATTTAATGGAGAATTTTGGAATACTATTCAATATACTTACGGCAGGTGTTATTCCCCCATCTTCGTAATCCTCAACTTTAAATAAAATATCATGTTTAAGCAAGTTCTCAATATAAGAAGAATCATCATCCATTTCCCCGTTTGATATTTTTATATAAACATTGGCGTATTGTAACAAATTATCTTCCGAATCTAAACAGTAATCAAACAGTGATTTCAATTCAATATTTTTACTAATAAGCTCAAAATTCTTGTGAGTATATTCATAATTAGTATATCTTTTTCCCAAGTTCCATTTTATAAAAAATTTCAAATTATTCTCAGAAATCGAATATAAATCATTCCGATAGATATAATTCATTATTTCTTTATAATCTGTAAGTTTTTTTGCATCTAATAAGGATCCATAAATATTCTGTGCATATTCTCTAACTTTTATCTCAATATTTGATAAATTTTTAGTAAACTGCTGAATTTCATAACTCATATTTGGAGAAAGAAGCTCTTGATTATCATTTATATATCCTGAAATCAATACTTTTGTTTTTTCAGGAATACCACTCAAATCAACTAAATTCATTAATGATAGTATTAGACTATTTTTATTTAGAACAGCATATCCTCCATTTTTAATTTCTAAATACTCGTTAAAAAGACTAACATTGTGCTCCAACCATTTCTTAAAAAATAATTTAATAGTCTCTTTTTTATAAATTACACCTTGACCTGATGTAGATCTATCTAATGTATTATAAAAGTTAATCAAGAAATCCAAAACATTCTCTTGTTTAAATATTTGAACTAAACACTCAGTATCATTTTCTTTTTTGGAATTTAGTAAATAGTCAAATAAATTATAATTTAGCACATAACTATATCTATAATCTTTAATCGACAAGCGATTAACTATTTCATTAGTATGGGGTAAAGAAATATCATAATTACCATCACGTCCAGAAACAACATTTCTTAAATATTCTTTTTCTTCTACCGTTATAGTATTTTCATAGAAATGATTCAAATAATCTTGATAGCTCTCATCAATATAAGCATTTCTAATTAGGAAAGAAATTATTGAGAATTGAGGATTCTTTCTTATTTCTTTTGCAAAGTCACTTTTAAAATCATCAATATCTGTAGCATATTGATAAACGTCTGATAATTTATAACTATCTAGTTTCCCAAGATCATCGTTCATTTTCTTAATTTCTTTTTCCAATTTTTCTATGAGCTTCTTATTCCTAATATTTTCTAAACGTTCTTGGAATTCTGGAGTATTTTTATCTGGAAATATAGAATCAATATCCTCATTACGTTCATTTTGATTATAATGTGCATTGTAATAACTGTCAAAGGAGCATATTTCACTTTCATCTGCAAGTAACTCTTTTATATAATCTGAGCGCGTTGAAAAATCTGATTCAAATTTTCTATTTACTTTAATTACTTTTCTCCCATATGGTACTTTCAAAATAGTTCCATATAATTCAAGCTCATCGTTTAATTGTTCTTCATCTGCCTTCTCTATCTTTTTCTCCAATTCTTTTATCTTACTATTTAATTCCTCCCTACGATTTTTTAATGCTATTTCTTTTGAGTTCAATAATTCAAATAAATATCCTTGATTTTTTTGTAAAAGCGAAAAGTCTTTAGGGAAAATATTTTTGTAGACTACCATTGAGAAAATTTTCTCACTCTCTAACGGTAATTTACTTAATGTTTCTTTATAAGTCAGATACTCATTGCAAATATTATTAATCAGACGCATATCATCAAGGTATAATGAGATATTGAATAAAAACTTTTCATCTAACACCTTATGAAGTTCCATATCTTTTAATATTTTTGATAATTGGTCATAAGAATTTGAAGCAGTGACAACTGGAACTACCGGAATAATAAAATCAAAAAACTTTGTTCTCTCTTGAGATTCAAACAAATCATCCTTTACAAGATAGAAAAACACCAACTTGGAATCCCTACATATCTTTCTTTTTCTATTGATAACTATATTTAATTCCTTCAATTTTTCAAAAATTCTAGAATCATTAAAACGTTCAATATCTTCAAATACTATGACATCTGCTCCTGATTGCTTGAATAAATAAAGGACATCGTCCAAGTAGCGATCAAAATAGGATACTTTAGAATTATCATTTGAAAAAATTTCAATGTCAGTTTCAATTTTTTCTGCTTTTAAGGATAATTTTTTGACAAAACCAAAATCTTTTTGTAGTTTCAGTAAAAAATAAATTCCATATATAATTAAAATAAATAAAATTACTAGTACAAGAAGGGAGATAATAGGTTTCGTAGTCCAAGATAGCCAACAAAAGTTCTGAATCAAACCATTCCATGAAGAAATATTTAATAAGTATAAGGATAGTAATATTACTAAACCTAAATAGACCGAAATATTAAAAGGTTCAATCTGCGACTCTGCATCAAGAGTTTTAAAAATGGATTTTCTTATTTGATTAGGATTAATTTGATGAAGTAATTGATTGATTATTTTCCCTTCAATGGTATTGATTTGACGATTATTTAGTCCATTTTTTTCATTGCTTATCGTTTCATCATACTGCCCCAAAGATATATGGAGGAATTTTTTATCTGTACATTGGAACTCAAAGCTCTCAACAACGCTACTTTTCCCTGCTCCATAATTCCCAGTAATAGCTACGTTGGTTACTTCCGAATTTTTGTCAATCGCAAATTTAAGTGCTCTTTCTGTTACTGGCTTTATTTTTATATCTTTATTTGAAGTAAGTGCTCGAAATTTATATTCTCTTGCCATTAATTTATCTCTCCCAATAATTACTATATGTTTAAACAACTACCATTATATCAATTCTGACACAGTATATAAAGCTTTTATATACAAAAATCCCCTTAGAAATCCACTTCTAAGGGGTTGTCTTTATCCTGCTGCTTGAGCTGGTTCTGCTGGTTTGGTCTTTTTATCTTTCTTGCTACTAGTGATGAGACGGCGCTTGCTATCTCGGATACTATTGAGTTCCTTGAGAAGTTGAGTCAGGTGTTCCTTTTCAGGATAGGCTTCTGCACTGGCTGCTGTATAGCGCATAAAGAGGTCGTAGCTAGTTGAAAGTTCGGTACGGAGTTGTCTGGTCTTACCGACTTCCTTGGCAGACTTAGAAGCACGCGCCTTACTTTCCACTTGGTCATATTCCTCTTGAGCATTGACCACCGCCGTCAGCATAGGAGTCAGTCCTAGACTGGTAACTGCCTCATGATAGGGTGTTTCACTAAGTGTTTTGAGAAGGCTCTTGATTTCTGCCGTTTCCACATCGTTACTGTGCTTAGTGATATCCTTGTACTTAGCAAAGACTGGTTTCAGAGTTTCATGAGCTTCTTTGAGCTTAACATCCTTAATCTTAGCAAATCCTCTATGAAGGGTAAAGAGACCGACCAAGGCACTATCACGATTGCGATCGACTTCTGTCAGATTACTAGACTCTTTCGTCTCCACCGTCGCAAGCTGAGCTTGAAAATCATCAAGCTTGGTCTTGAAGGGTTCCAAATGTTTGACATACATGCCCTCATCCTTGTTTGCTTTGGAAAAAGTTGCTAAACTTTGATGAGTATCCATCATCAGGCTTTCAAACTCACGGTTGGTAAAGTTGCTGTAACTAAGAGGGCGAATAGCGTATGTTTTTGTCATGATGATATCCTTTCTATTTAACGAATCATTTTGTTTTTTCTTTATCAAACCAAGACTGGATTAGTTCTGGAAGATAGACCTGTTTTTGATCTGTTTTTACAATGCTTCCTTGTCTACCATGTTGAATCAAAGGTCTATCCTTAAATACAAAGACTTGAAACAATACACAGACCAATAATACAATTCCAATTACAGGAAATGACCATAGTACACTCTCCTCATCATCTCTAACTTTCTTCATTAATTTTTCTCCTTTAAGTTGATACATTCATTCTAACAGTTTCCCAAACCATTTTAACCCCCATCCGCTCAACTGTCATTATTTCCATCTAAAATGTACTTTTCAGGACAAATCAGACATTTCCAAATTAAAAAAATCTCTATCTGACTAGACATACATACCATCCATCAGATAGAGACTCTTACTATTTTTAGATTTTACCTTTTCGAGCTTTAGAATACATATAAACTTTAGGGAAAATGACTATTCAAAAGCTAGAAGACCCCAATTCTTTCTCAGATAAGCCATTCGAAGCTTAGAATACTTGTAAATTTATGGAATTGTGGTCATTCTAAAACTAGATTACATATAAACCTTAGGAAAGAGACCTATTCTAAGTCTCGAAGACCTATCTTCCTATCCATTTCTCATCAAAAAGACTCATTTCCCCTTTCTCCACCAAAATATGGTATAGTAGAGTTATACTATCTATGAGGAGTTTACATGTCACAGGATAAACAAATGAAAGCTGTTTCTCCCCTTCTGCAGCGAGTTATCAATATCTCGTCGATTGTCGGTGGGGTTGGGAGTTTGATTTTCTGTATTTGGGCTTATCAGGTCGGGATTTTACAATCCAAGGAAACCCTCTCTGCCTTTATCCAGCAGGCAGGCATCTGGGGGCCGCCTCTCTTTATCTTTTTACAGATTTTACAGACTGTCGTCCCTATCATTCCAGGAGCCTTGACCTCGGTGGCTGGGGTCTTTATCTACGGTCACATCATCGGGACTATCTACAACTACATCGGCATTGTCATTGGCTGTGCCATTATCTTTTATCTGGTGCGCCTCTACGGAGCTGCCTTTGTCCAGTCTGTCGTCAGCAAGCGCACCTACGACAAGTATATCGGTTGGTTGGATAAGGGCAATCGTTTTGACCGTTTCTTTATCTTTATGATGATTTGGCCCATTAGTCCAGCTGACTTTCTCTGTATGCTGGCTGCCCTGACCAAGATGAGTTTCAAGCGCTATATGACTATCATCATTCTGACCAAGCCCTTTACTCTCGTGGTTTATACCTACGGTCTGACCTATATTATCGACTTTTTCTGGCAAATGCTTTGACATGTAAAAAATCCGTTTGGTTTCCCAAGCGGATTTTGTGCTTTATTTTGAAACTTCTTTTGCAAGGACAAAGTTCCCAAGAGTAGCAGAACCATTTCCTGCGACTGCTGGAGTGACGATGTAATCACGCACATCTGGTACTGGTAGGTAACCATTGAGAAGAGATGTAAATTTCTCACGGACACGGTCCAGCATGTGTTGTTGAGCCATGACCCCTCCACCAAAGACAATCACGTCTGGGCGGAAAGTCACTGTCGCATTGACCGCAGCTTGAGCGATATAGTAGGCTTGGACATCCCAAACAGGGTTGTTGAGTTCAATATTTTCCCCACGAACACCTGTACGAGCTTCCAAACTTGGACCAGCTGCATAGCCTTCCAGACATCCCTTATGGAAAGGACAAACACCCTTAAACTCTTTTTCAATATCCATTGGGTGTCTAGCAACATAGTAATGGCCCATCTCAGGGTGACCCACACCGCCGATAAACTCGCCACGTTGGATGACACCTGCACCGATACCTGTACCGATTGTGTAGTAAACCAAGTTTTCGATACGACCACCAGCATTATTACGGGCAACCACTTCCCCGTAAGCAGAGCTGTTTACGTCTGTAGTGAAGTACATTGGCACGTTGAGGGCGCGACGAAGGGCACCAAGCAAGTCCACATTTGCCCAGTTTGGTTTTGGAGTTGTTGTAATAAAACCATAAGTTTTTGAGTTTTTATCAATATCAATCGGACCAAATGAACCAACTGCAAGACCAGCAAGGTTATCGAATTTTGAGAAGAACTCGATGGTTTTATCGATTGTTTCGATTGGAGTTGTTGTTGGAAATTGTGTTTTTTCTACAACGTT
The DNA here is from genome assembly GCF_041432595.1 of Streptococcus sp. 27098_8_86. Taxonomy (GTDB): domain Bacteria; phylum Bacillota; class Bacilli; order Lactobacillales; family Streptococcaceae; genus Streptococcus; species Streptococcus pneumoniae_F. Next base: position 56,303 of record NZ_JAPVZW010000008.1, on the reverse strand, counting down.
AAAGTTTTCATCACCGACAGCACAGACAAACTTTGTACCGCCCGCTTCCAAGCTTCCATATAATTTTGTCATGATAAACCTCTTGTTTTTATTTTCTTTATTATAGCATATTTCGAAAGTCTAAATTTCTCTATTTTTTAGATTTTCCTCTGTAAATCTTACCATTCAAGCAAAAACGAACAAACATGTCATTTGTTCGTTTTCATTTTGAGAGGATTAATTAGATTTTCACTTCAATCACAGCATCCCCCTTCGCAACTGAACCTGTTGCGACTGGAGCTACTGAAGCGTAGTCAGCTGTGTTTGTAACGATAACCATTGTTGTATCATCAAGACCAGCTGCAGCGATTTTGTTTGAATCAAATGTTCCAAGAACATCGCCAGCTTTAACCTTGTCACCTTGAGCAACTTTTGCTTCAAAACCTTCACCGTTCATTGTTACAGTGTCGATACCAACGTGGATCAAAACTTCAGCACCATCAGTTGTTTTCAAACCAAAAGCGTGTCCTGTTGGAAAGGCAATTGAGACTTCAGCATCAGCTGGTGCATATACTACACCTTGACTTGGTTTCACAGCGATACCTTGGCCCATAGCTCCGCTTGAGAAGACTGGGTCATTGACATCAGCAAGAGCTACAACATCACCGACAATAGGAGTTACAAGTGTTTCATTTTGAAGAGCTGCTGGAATGTTACCAGTTGTTTCTTCTTGAACCAAACGTTCTGTCTCTACTTCAGTAGCAACTTCTTTTTCATCCTCATAACCAAACATATAAGTAAGAGCGAAACCAAGAACGAATGATACAGCTACCATAAGAAGGTATTGTGCAAGTTGTCCGTTACCGATGTAAAGCATTGTACCAGGGATGATGGTGATACCATTACCAGTACCAGCAAGTCCAAGGATAGAAGCCAATCCACCACCGATTGCACCAGCAATCAATGAAAGGAAGAATGGCTTACGGAAGCGCAAGTTCACCCCGAAAATAGCAGGCTCTGTAATACCGAGGAAGGCAGAAAGAGCAGCTGGGAAAGCAAGTGTTTTTAGTTTTGGATTTTTAGTTTTAACACCAACCGCAACAGTCGCAGCACCTTGAGCTGTCATAGCAGCTGTGATGATAGCGTTGAATGGGTTAGCATGGTCAGCAGCAAGCAATTGAATTTCAAGCAAGTTGAAGATGTGGTGCACACCTGATACGACGATCAATTGGTGAACCCCACCGATCAAGAAACCACCAAGACCAAATGGCAAGCTGAGGATCGCTTTTGTAGCGATAAGGATGTAGTTTTCAACGACGTGGAAGACTGGTCCGATGACAAAGAGTCCAAGGATAGACATAACCAAAAGTGTCACGAATGGCGTTACTAAGAGGTCAATCACATCTGGAACAACCTTGCGGACAGCTTTTTCAAATTTAGCTCCGACAACCCCGATGATGAAGGCTGGAAGAACGGAACCTTGCAAACCAACAACAGGGATGAAACCAAAGAAGTTCATAGCTGTTACTTCACCACCTGAAGCGACTGCCCAAGCGTTTGGAAGTGAGCCAGAAACAAGCATCATACCAAGAACGATACCAACGGCTGGATTTCCACCGAATACACGGAAGGTTGACCACACAACCAAACCTGGCAAGATGATAAAGGCTGTATCTGTCAAGATTTGAGTGTAAGTTGTCACATCAGCTGGAAGTGTCATTCCAAGAGCAGTCAAGAGACCACGCACACCCATAAAGAGACCTGTCGCTACGATAACTGGGATGATTGGAACGAAAACGTCACCGAAAGTACGGATAGCACGTTGGAACCAGTTCCCTTGTTTAGCAGCTTCTGCTTTCATGTCATCTTTAGATGATGTTGGCAAACCAAGTGCAACAACTTCATCGTACATTTTGTTAACTGTACCAGTACCAAAGATGATTTGGTATTGACCTGAGTTAAAGAAAGCACCTTGAACTTTTTCCAAGTTCTCAATCACTTCTTTATTGATTTTTCCTTCATCTTTGACCATGACACGAAGACGAGTCGCACAGTGAGCTACACTGTTGACATTTTCACGTCCGCCCAAGGCATCGATGACTTTTTTTGCAATTTCCTGATTGTTCATTTGCAAAAATCTCCTTATATAAAATTTTGTTATTGTTTGAAAGCGATTTTATTCGCCCTACGACTATTATTTTATCATGTTTTAGAAATATGTCAAGCGTTTTGCAGAAAAATATTCTATCCACTTAGTAGACACGCTTTAGATTGATTGTTATTGACTGTTTTATCAGGCATTCCTTAAAAAAATAAGTTTAAAACCTTAGTTAAAAGGCTTTTATTTCATTATCTTTCATATTTTCTTGAAAAGTTGATTAATTTCCTGCTTTAAATTTATGATAAACGTTTAACAGTTTTTTCTCTTTTTTAACATAAAAGGCTTGCATTTTTTATCGAAAACGGTTACTATTAAATGTGATAAGATTTTTGGAGGAATGAATGAATGGAATGGACTACTGAGCGTCGTTACAGACTTTATCAAGATTGGACGCAAGAAGAAATTCAAAATATAAAAGAAAATATGGCACAATCTCCATGGCATACTCATTACCATGTTGAGCCAAAAACAGGACTTCTCAATGACCCAAATGGCTTTTCTTACTTTGATGGGAAGTGGATTGTCTTTTATCAGAACTTTCCTTTTGGTGCAGCCCACGGTTTGAAATCTTGGGTTCAATTGGAAAGCGAGGATTTGGTTCACTTCACAGAAACCGGAGTCAAAGTTTTGCCTGATACTCCATTAGATAGTCACGGTGCCTATTCTGGTTCTGCCATGCAATTTGGCGATAACTTGTTCCTATTTTATACAGGAAATGTTCGTGATGAAAACTGGATCCGTCACCCTTACCAGATTGGAGCTTTGATGGATAAGGATGGCAAGATTACAAAGATTGATAAGATCTTGATCGACCAGCCGGCAGACTCTACTGACCACTTCCGTGATCCGCAAATTTTTAACTTCAAGGGCCAATACTATGCTATCGTTGGTGGACAGGACTTGGAGAAAAAAGGCTTCGTCCGTCTCTACAAGGCTGTCGAAAATGACTACACAAACTGGCAAGCAGTTGGCAACCTTGACTTTGCTAACGACCGTACTGCCTACATGATGGAATGTCCAAATCTGGTCTTTGTAGGGGAACAACCTGTCCTTCTCTACTGCCCACAAGGATTGGATAAGAAAGTTCTAAACTACGATAATATCTATCCAAATATGTATAAGATTGGGGCTTCCTTCGACCCTGAAAATGCTAAAATGGTTGATGTATCTCAACTCCAAAACATGGACTATGGTTTCGAAGCCTATGCAACTCAAGCCTTCAACGCTCCTGATGGACGTGCTCTAGCTGTTAGCTGGCTTGGCTTGCCTGATGTTTCTTACCCATCTGACCGTTTTGACCATCAAGGAACCTTCTCTTTGGTCAAAGAATTGACTATCAAAGACAGCAAACTCTACCAATACCCAGTCGCAGCTATCAAGGACCTTCGTGCTACTGAAGAAGCCTTCTCAAACCGTGTCCAAACCAAGAACACTTACGAACTTGAACTCAACTTGGAAGCTAATAGCCAGAGCGAGATTGTCTTACTGGCTGATAAAGAAGGCAAGGGACTTTCCATCAACTTTGACCTTGTAAATGGTCAAGTGACAGTAGATCGTAGCCAGGCTGGTGAACAGTATGCCCAAGAATTTGGAACTACACGTTCTTGCCCTATCGAGAATCAGGCTACTACTGCTACAATCTTCATCGATAACTCTGTCTTTGAAATTTTCATCAATAAAGGAGAAAAAGTATTTTCTGGTCGTGTCTTCCCACATGCGGACCAAAATGGGATCCTGATTAAATCTGGAAACCCAACTGGAACTTACTATGAATTAGATTATGGTCGCAAAACTAACTGATGTCGCCAAACTTGCAGGCGTCAGCCCTACTACCGTTTCTCGGGTTATCAATAAAAAAGGGTATTTATCTGAAAAAACCATTCAAAAGGTAAATGAAGCCATGCGAGAATTGGGCTATAAGCCCAACAACCTAGCTCGTAGTCTGCAAGGAAAATCAGCTAAGTTAATCGGCTTGATTTTCCCCAATATTTCCAATGTTTTCTATGCAGAATTGATTGATAAGCTGGAACATCAACTCTTCAAAAATGGTTACAAGACCATCATCTGCAACAGTGAGCATGACTCTGAAAAGGAACGCGAGTACATCGAAATGTTGGAAGCCAATCAGGTAGACGGCATCATTTCGGGTAGTCACAACTTGGGAATCGAAGACTACAATCGAGTGACAGCGCCAATTATTTCCTTTGACCGCAACCTGTCACCAGACATTCCCGTCGTCTCCTCTGACAACTATGCTGGTGGAGTTCTTGCAGCCCAGACCTTGGTTAAGACAGGCGCCCAGTCTATCATCATGATTACAGGGAATGACAATTCCAATTCACCAACTGGACTGCGCCACGCTGGTTTTGCATCTGTACTCCCAAAAGCTCCTATTATCAATGTTTCCAGTGACTTTTCTCCAGTCAGAAAAGAAATGGAAATCAAGAATATCTTGACTCGACAAAAGCCAGATGCCATTTTTGCTTCGGATGATTTGACCGCTATTCTAGTCATTAAAATCGCTCAAGAACTGGGCATCTCTGTACCAGAAGATCTCAAGGTCATCGGCTATGATGGGACCTACTTTATCGAGAATTACTACCCTCAACTGGCTACTATTAAGCAACCCTTGGAAGAAATTGCCTGCCTCACTGTTGACCTCCTCTTGCAAAAGATTGAAGGCAAAGAAGTCGCAACAACTGGTTACTTTTTACCAGTTACACTATTACCAGGAAAAAGTATTTAAGCACAAGAAAACTCAGACAAAACAGTCTGAGTTTTTTTATGATCTTAAGTTTTCTAGATAACGCTGGGCAGTTTCTAAGTTAAAGGTTTTATCTGCGATGAGGCGCTCGACCAAGGGAGCAACTTCAGACTCACTAGCACCAGCTAGGAGAGCTAAGGATTTAGCCTGCAATTTCATATGGCCTTGCTGAATCCCTGTACTCACCAAGGCTTTCAGGGCCGCAAAGTTTTGGGCAAGTCCTATAGACACGATAAGCTGGGCTAATTCTTTAGCAGAAGGATTTCCCAGTAATTCATGACTGAGGGCTACACGAGGGTTGAGACCGATAGAGCCACCCTTGGTCGCAACAGGCATGGGCAGGGTCATCTCACCAACTAATTCTTCTCTTTCAAGGTCCAGCGTCCAGCAGCTAAGACCTTGATAGTGCCCATCTCGACTTGCAAAAGCATGAGCTCCTGCCTCAATAGCACGCCAGTCATTACCAGTGGCAATCAAAATGGCATCAACACCGTTAAATATCCCTTTATTATGAGTAGCTGCTCGATAAGGATCAGCCTGCGCAAACTGGTTAGCTAAAGCTATTTTCTCCGCAATTTCTCGTCCTTGGTCCTTCTGGCGGCTCAAGTAACGAAAGGCGATGCGACAGCTTGCAGTCACCAGAGAATCGGTCGCGTAGTTTGACAGAATCCCCATGAGACTCTGCCCCTGACAGAGTTCTTCTAAGACTGGTTTCAAGGCTTCCAGCATGGTGTTGAGCATATTAGCACCCATGGCTTCCTGGGTATCAACATGGAGATAAACAACAAGGAAGTCTGTTTCGCCTTTTATCTGTTCTACATGCAAATCACGCGCCCCACCTCCACGTTTAACGATAGAAGGATAGGCTTGATTGGCAAGTTCCAAGAGTTCGGCTTTCTTGCTGGCAATTTTCTCTTGCGCTTGTTCAGGATTAGCAACTTGATAAAGGGCTACCTGCCCAATCATCTGGCGCTCATGAACTTGAGCAGTAAAACCGCCTGCTCGCTTGATGATTTTACTTGCATAGCTGGCCGCAGCAACCACGGACGGTTCTTCTGTCACATAGGGAACTGTGTATTCCTGACCGTTGACGAGGACCTCTGGGACCAGCGAATAAGGTAAAGAAAAAGTTCCCACCACATTCTCACTCAGCTGGTCTGCAACAGTCACGCTAATTTGTTCATCCTGCTCCAGACTGGTTTGTTTTTCAGGACTAAGGAGCGCCTGAGCTTTTAACAGCTCAAGGCGCTCTTGGTATGATTTTTTAGAAAATCCATTCCAACTTATCTTCATTATTTTTCAACCTTGCTATAACGGCGTTGGTGGTCAACAATTTCAACCAAGGCAAAATCTTGATTTTCATAGCCAGCAAACTGGGCAGAATTTGTTTCATCTAACTCTACTTCCTCAAAGAAGACTTTTTCATAGTCTGCAACAGACAGGGCAGTTCGTTGGTTGAGCTTGTTAAAGCGGTCTTTATCCAAATAAGCTTCATATCCTTCAACCAATTCACCACTGAAGAACTCAGCCACAGCCCCACTTCCGTAACTATAAAGGGCAATTTTATCTCCAGCCTTCAGGCTATCTGTATTTTCCAAGAGAGACAGAAGCCCAAGGAAGAGGGAACCTGTATAGATATTCCCCACCTTTTGACTGTAGAGAATAGACTGTTCAAAATGCTTTTGCAAGAGGTCTTTTTTCTCTTGAGGCAGGCTCTTATCCATGATTTTTTTCAAGCCTTTTAAGGCTAATTTAGGATAAGGCAAGTGGAAGCAAACAGCTGCAAAATCATCCAAAGTAAGCTGGTAGCGTTTTTGATATTCAAGCCAAGTCGTTTTCAAACTATCCAAGTATTGCTGGGTAGAATAAACACCATTTACATAAGGGGTTGTTGAGTAATTTGGACGCCAGAAATCCATGATGTCACGAGTCTGAGCCACATTGTCATTATTAAAGGCCATAATGCGTGGATTTTGTGTAATCAACATAGCCACACTTCCAGCACCCTGAGTGGGTTCTCCTGGAGTTTCAATACCGTATTTGGCAATATCACTGGCAATGACCAAAACCTTGGACTCTGGAGAATTTTCCACATGCAATTTGGCATAATGAAGGGCAGCTGTCGCTCCATAGCAGGCTTCTTTAATCTCGAAACTACGAGCAAAGGGCTGGATGCCCAGCAAACCATGCACAAAGACGGCTGCAGCTTTACTCTGGTCAATTCCTGACTCGGTAGCCACAATGACCATGTCGATTTCTGCTCTTTCTTGCTCAGTTAAAATAGAGTCACTTGCACTGGCTGCCAAGGTCACGATATCCTCAGTTAGAGGCGCAATACTCAATTCCTTGAGTAAGAGTCCTTTGCTTAATTTTTCAGGGTCAATTCCCCTCGCTTCTGCTAAGTCTTGTAATTTCAAGACATATTGACTGGTCGCAAAACCAATCTTATCAATACCGATTGTCATATTTACCTCTGTTTTATCATTCATTGTAAAAAATCGTTCTATACTATTTTATCACAAATAGCAGTAAAAGATAGAAAAAAGACTTGATTCACCAAATCAAGTCGCTTATTATTCTAACCATTATGCTGTTTTCGTAAGTGAGAATAAAGTCTGAGAATCACTGTTCCACTAGCCATTCCAATGGAAATAACCAAAGCCAGCATAACAACCAAGGTTGCACTAGCAATGGCATGACTGTAATCTCCCGTCACAAAAAAGGCAGTTGTTCGATAGGAAAGATAACCCGGAACCAGAGGTGCCAAGATGGCCAAGATAAAGACTACAGCAGGTGTCTTATAAAGAATACTTAAAATCTGGCTGACACAAGAACCGATAATGGCTGCAATAAAAGTAGCCACAATAACATTGGTCGGTTCCTTTAGCAAAAGATAGATTAGCCAGACAGCCATGCCCAAAATCCCTCCAGGTAAGAGCATAGAGCGTTGCACATTGAGTACGATTAAAAAAGTGATAATGGCAAGAAGACTTGCTACTGCTTGTAATAAAAAGGTTGTTAGTGTCATATTAATTCATCAATACCAAGGCGACAGAAGTTCCTGCCCCTAAAGCAAGGGTAATGAGCAGGGATTCAAACATCTTACTCATACCAGAGTTTATGTGGTTGGTCATAATATCACGAACCGCATTGGTCAAGGCAATCCCTGGTACAAACGGCATGACTGCACCAGCTATAATCAAATCTGCCGTTGAAGGAAAACCTGTGTAGCGAGCCCAAAACTGGGCAATCATCCCAAAGACAAAGGCTCCAGCAAAGGCCGTCACAAAGGGAATTCGGATAAACTTCTCCACATAGAGGGAAAAGGCAAAACCAAATAAGGTAGCCACTCCTGCCCCAAGTGCGTCGTAGATATTTCCACTAAACATAATTGAAAAGAAAGGAGCACTAAAGGTCGCAGCCAAAGTTACCTGCAACTTAGTATAAGGAAGGGGCTGGGCTTGCAAGGCCTTCAATTGCTTGAAGGCTGTCTCTAAATCAATCTGCCCCCCTACCAACTGACGAGAAATCTGGTTCACATCGCAGACTTTTTCGATGTTATAAGAAGAGGAAGTCACGCGCTTCATGCGAGAAATATTGGTATTTTCAATGGAGAAAAAGATAGCGGCAGGCATGGCAAGAACATTGCAATCCACAATCCCCTGCGAATGCGCAATACGAATCATGGTATCTTCTACGCGATGAATCTCTGAACCACTTTTGAGAAGAATGGTCCCTGCTAGCATAATGACATCGATAACGGCATTTAATTCTCTTGATTCTTCCATGCGTTCCTCCTTTTATCAACTCTTTCTATTCTATCACAAATCCGGACTCAAAAAAAATCTTTGCCATGAAATCATGACAAAGATTCGTTTAATCACGAGAATTTTCGTGGTTTCCTTCACTATTTGGTTGAGTCGGAGCAGGAACCGTTCCTTGTTGATTTCCTTGCTGGCCACCTTGTTGATTCCCTTGATTTGGAGTAGTAGGTGAACCTTGGTTACCACGTGGAACTGACGTTGAAGAGGAACTTGATGGTGGTGTTTTGGGTTTATAAATCGAAATTTTAATACGTGTGCTGGCTAAATCAATTTTTCCACCCGCTTTTGGAGTCTGATCCACAACATTTCCTTCTGCTGTTCCTTCAGGAGCGGTTGACACTTCAACAACTTCAATATTAGCCTCTTTCACCCCAACAATTTGAATCAAATTAATTTTAGTGAATTCAAGACTTGAACCAATATAACTTGGCATTGAAATAGAATTTACTTTTTTAGCAACAGTCAGAACTATTTGAGTTGCCTTGCTAAGATCGTAGGTTGTTCCCTCCGGTAAACTTTGTTTCATGATTGTACCAGCTTCGATTTCGTTGGATTCTTCTTCCTCAATCTTAATTAGATTTTCTGGAACCTTCTTACCTTTCAACTCTGCCACTACATCACTAGATTTTCTTCCAAGATAATTTCCGAGTTGGAAGGATTGCTGACCAGAAGACACAATCAAATTAATTTTTGTTCCTTCTTTGCGTGTCGTACCGGCGTCAGGATCGGTACGAATAACACGACCTTCTTCAACCTTATCACTAGCCTCTGTTTTTTCTTCACCAACCTCAAAATTGGCTTTCTTAAGCGCTTCTTTAGCCTCAGCAACCGTCTGACCTGCCACCTTTGGAACGGCAATGGTAGCGGGCGTTCTATATAAAATCCATACCAAGGATGCCACAACTAACAAGAAGGTCGCCAATAAAATTGGATAACGTGCTTTCAGGCGACGCCGTTTGGTTGGCTTTGGACTAGGTACTGGTTTTTCTGTCTGATGAGGCTGGGGCTTAGATTGAGGTCTTCCCTCTTGTACCGGAGCTTTAGGAATAGAAGTCAGAGTACTTTGTGGAACTTTAGGAAGAGTTTTAGTATCTGCCTTAGTTGCATCGTCAAAGACTAGCTTTGGTTCATTACGACGATTATTAGACAAACTACTCGACAAATCCACATACATTTCAGCGACTGATTTGTAGCGATCTGTCAATTTCTTGGCAGTTGCCTTAATAACAACATTTTCTAAAGCCTGAGGCACAGATGGATTTTCAGCTATAACCGATGGCAATGGTTTCTGGAAATGCTGGAGGGCGATGGTCACTGCGCTATCCCCATCGTAAGGAATATGACCTGTCAGCATCTCATAGAAGATAATCCCCATAGCATAGATATCACTCTGCACAGTTGCTTTAGAACCACGCGCCTGCTCTGGAGACAAATAATGAACGGAACCTAGCATTGAGTTGGTCTGAGTCAGACTTGTCTCTGCAAAGGCTACTGCGATCCCAAAGTCTGTAACTTTGGCAGTCCCATCTGGGGTCAAAAGGATATTTTGCGGTTTCAAATCCCTGTGAACAATCCCTCGAGTATGGGCTAAGCGCATAGCCAGAAGGATTTGTCCCATGATTCGAATCGCTTCTTCATTTGAAAGAGGGTGATGTTCCTTGATATAGCGTTTGAGATCTAACCCAGCAACATATTCCATTGCGAGATACTGTTGTCCCTCTTCTTCACCGATATCTGTAATCCGAACGATATGAGGATGGTCCAAATCTGCCATGGCTCTCGCTTCCCGCTGAAAACGAGCCACAGCAATCGGGTCTGTCTGGTAGTTGGTCCTCAGGACCTTTACCGCCACTTCTTCCCCATCTAGAATCAAATCTTTAGCCAAGTAAACATCTGCCATGCCTCCTCGGCCAATCTGTTTGAGAATCCGATACCGCCCGGCAAAAATCTTGCCGATTTGGATCATTCTGTTTCCTCCTCATTAACAGCAATAAGGGCAACTGTGATGTTATCTAAACCACCTGCATTGTTGGCAAAACGGATCAAGGTTGCTGCCTTATCTTCCAAAGAAATATCGCTGGTTACAATATCAGAAATCTCACTTCCTGAAATCATATTTGTCAAACCATCGCTATTGAGTAAGAGATAGTCCCCAGGCTCAAGGGTGATTATTCCAAAATCAGGCTGAATTTCATCTTTTTGACCAATAGATTGAGTAATAATATTTTTCTGTGGATGGCTAGCAGCTTCTTCTGGCGTCAATTGACCTGCCTTAAGCAATTCATTGACCAAAGAATGGTCGCTCGTTAACTGGTGGTATTCTTCTCCACGAATCAAACCGATACGAGAATCTCCGATGTGAGCATAAATAGCCTGATTATCAATAATGGCTACAGCCTCAAGGGTTGTTCCCATTCCTTTATAGGCTTCAGTTTGTCCCAATTGGTTAATCCTTTGATTTTCAATCTCAAGGTTGTTCGCAAACCATTCACGCACTTCATTAACCGTATCGATTTGTGTATCAACCCAAGCTACACCCAGGTCTGTTACTGCCATCTCACTAGCGATATTCCCTGCGCGATGACCTCCCATACCATCAGCTAGGATAATCATAGTACGTCCAGCTCTATTGACATAGTGGTTGACATAGTCTTGGTTATTTGTTCGTTTCTGACCAACATCTGTTAATAATGAAATTTCCATGTGTTAGTTCCTTCCTAATCCGATATCTTGCGAAATTGACTGATGAAGAATCCATCACTTCCATACAATTCAGGTGTAATGAGAATACAGCCGTCTTTCATGATATCCTTACATTCATGTTCTAGTGTTACCTGCTCAAATTCAGGATGACTTTCTAAAAATGCCTGTACGACTTGAAAGTTCTCCTCTGAGACAATAGTACAGGTACTATAAGTTATTATACCACCTTTGCGTAGTGTTTGACAAACACTACCTAATATTTCTAGCTGAATTTCCTGCAAAGACGCGAAATCTGCCGTTTCTTTATTGTATTTGATGTCTGGTTTTCGGCGCAGAAGACCGATTCCTGAACAGGGAGCATCTACCAAAATCTTATCAAATGAATCCTGACCAAAAAACTCATGTACCTTTCTGGCATCCAATTTTTGCGTTTGAATCCGAGCTGCAACCCCTAGACGTTGGGCATTTTCTTGAATTAAGTCCAACTTGTGGTCATACAAGTCCAGAGCAGTAACCTGACCTGTCGTGAGATAAGAGGCTATATGGGCTGTTTTTCCACCTGGAGCCGCACAGGCATCTAGAACCTGCTCATCACCTTGTAAATCAAGCGTCGGAGCAACAAGCTGACTGGACTCGTCTTGGATGGTAATGGCTCCATCCGCAAACAAATCATGGCCTGCAAAATGCCCTTGCTCCTTCACAAGACCAGAGGGAGACAAGGATGAATCACTGGCCTCCAACAAGGCTTGGATTTCCTCTTTTCGGCTTAAATCAGTTACACGAATACTGGCCTTGTTTCTCACCAAAAGACTTTCAAAAATAGCTTGCGCTCGCTCTTCACCGTATTCTTCCTTGAGCTTGGAAACTAGCCAAACTGGGAGAGAATAAGCAATGGAATCACGCTTGTTTTTCCGTTTGATGCTAGCAATATCTGGCCAGCCTTCACGCAGAATACGACGAAGGACGGCGTTGACCAATTTTTCACTGCCTTTTTTACGGACTTTGGCCAATTCTACTGCTTCATTGACCACAGCATGGTCTGGAATCTTGTTCAAATAGCGGAGCTGGTAGGCACTCATGAGAAGCAGGACATAGATCCAGCTGTCTAACTGGTCTCTGTCTTCGATAAAGTGGGACAGGTACCATTCCAGAGTCAGTTTACGGGCTACCGTTCCATAGACCAGCTCGGTCACTAAGCCCTTGTCTGCTGCCGAAAGTTGACTCCCTTTAAGATGCTTATTTAAGGCGATATTTGAGTATGCTTGATTGATAAAAACATCCTCTAATACCACTAGAGCTAAACTTCTAGCCGTTTCTACTTTAGTCACCAAATCGTTCTCCTACAGTCAATGTCCGTCCAACTCCGTTTAGGAAGGAAGCAATGTCCATCTTAGGTTTACCAGCTGGTTGCACTTGTTTAAGGGATAGAGCCCCTTCTGCCGTTGCGACAATCAATTCTTTCTTGCCAATAGAGAGAATCTCACCTGGATTTCCCTGACCTTCTACTGGTAGGGCTTCATAAATCTTAAAGCGGTCACCCTTAAGGAAAGTATGGGCAACAGGCCAGGGGTTCATGCCACGGATTTGGTTAAAGAGTTGACGATTGCTTTTATTCCAATCCAACTTTTCTTCCTCGGGTTTGATATTTGGCGAGAAGGTAACCTGACTTGGATCCTGCGGTTCAGGTTTGATATCACCAGCAATATAAGCTGGCAAAGTGTCCAAAAGCAAATCACGACCAACAAGAGCTAATTTTTCAAACAAGGTGCCAACATTGTCCTCATCTGTGATCGGAATACTACGACGAGAAATCATATCTCCTGCATCCATTTCCTTAACCATTTCCATAATGGTCACACCAGCTTCCTTATCCCCTTGAATCAAGGCATAATGGATTGGCGCTCCACCACGGTGTTTAGGAAGAAGAGAAGCGTGAACATTGACCGCAAAGTCCATGCTATCAAGGAGTTTACTTGGGAGAAACTGCCCAAAAGCAGCAGTCACAATTCCATCTGCTCCTAGCTTCATAATATCTTCCATCTCTGGACTTCCAGATAATTTTTCAGGTTGGTAGATAGGAAGTCCTGCCTCTTTGGCAGCTTGTTTAACTGGGGTCTCCTGGATCACTTTTTTACGTCCGACAGCACGGTCTGGCTGGGTCACAACGGCTAGAATTTCGTAACGGTCATCTGTCAAAAGCCCTTTTAAGACTGTTGCTGAAAAGTCGGGGGTCCCCATAAAGATTAATTTTGTCATATCTTCTCCTTCTTATAAAAATTGCTGTGGCTCATGGTCAATGCTGAGACGGAGCTCACTATTTTCCCGTTCTTGAGTCAAGGCCAGAACCTGATTTAGAGTCGGCCCCAGCTCATCTTCTAAACGGTATTTAATCAAAATCTGGTAATGATAGAGGTTGTGGGTACGGGCAATGGGTTTGGGCGTTGGCCCAAGAATGTTACTGGTATCTGACAATCCTGACCGCAAAATGTTCATCACTTCATAGGCACGTTTGACCACCTCTTCTTCTTTCTTGTGAGAAAGGGTAATGCCAATGGTGAAATAGTAAGGTGGATAGCCAAGTTGTCGTCTGATTCCCATTTCATAGGCATAAAAGCCTTCGTAATCCTGATCCTTAGCAAATCGAATAGCGTAGTGCTGAGGATTGTAAGACTGAATCAAGACCTGCCCAGCTTTTTCAGCACGTCCTGCCCGACCTGCCACCTGAGTCAAAAGCTGGAAAGTTCTTTCAGAAGAACGGAAATCAGGTAGATTTAAAGCCGTATCCGCATTAAGCACTCCGACTAAGGTTACATTGGGAAAATCCAAACCCTTTGCAATCATCTGAGTACCTAGTAAAATATCTGCTTCTCCTCGCCCAAACTGGTCAAGCAGAGCTTGGTGACTACCTTTCTTACGAGTCGTGTCCACATCCATCCGCAAAATGCGGGCCTGCGGAAAGAGTTCTGCCAGCTCGTCATAAGCCTTCTGAGTTCCTGTCCCATAATAACGAATACTGCGACTCTTACAGTTAGGACAGACCTGAGGAATGTCTTTCGAAAAACCACAATAATGGCAGTTCATGGTCTTGGTATCCATGTGCAAGGTCAAGGAAATGTCACAGTTGGGACAAGTATCCACGGTCCCACACTCCCGACACATGACAAAGCTAGAATAACCACGACGATTGAGCATAAGAACCACCTGCTCTTTTTTAGCTAGACGGTCCTGAATAGCCTCTAGCAAAGGTGGCGTGAAGTTTGACGTCTCATTTTGTCCGATATAGTCTCGAAAGTCAATTACTTGAACCTCAGGGATCCTAGCTAAAGGATTGGCGCGTTGGGTCAGACGTAAATGTTGATAAACGCCTTTGCCAGCCCGAGCACGGCTTTCTAAGCTCGGTGTCGCGGAACCAAGAACCAATGCCGCTTGATTGTATTGGGCCCGTAAAACAGCCACCTCTCTAGCATGGTAGCGGGGATTACTGTCTTGCTTATAAGTCGCTTCGTGCTCCTCATCGATAATCATGACACCTAGATTTTTCAGCGGAGCAAAGATGGCCGATCTGGCGCCAACCACAACTTGGGCATCGCCGCGTTCCACCTTGCGCCATTCATCATACTTTTCACCATTAGACAAGCCTGAGTGAAGAATGGCCACTTTCTCACCAAAACGGGCAATAAAACGCTCCGTCATCTGTGGAGTCAGGGAAATCTCAGGTACAAGCAAAATAGCTGTCTTGCCCTTGTCCAAAGCCCCTTGGATAATCTGCAAGTAAACCTCGGTCTTCCCACTTCCTGTAATCCCTTGAAGGAGGAAAGGAGGCTGATGACTGCCAATCGCACTGACAACCGCATCACGCGCCTGCCTTTGCTCTGGATTCAACTCCAAAGGCTGACTTGCTTCAATGCCTTCAAAATAAGCAGCCGAGCGTTGCACTTCCTTTTGGACTATGGTCACAGCACCTTGTTCCACAAAAAAGTTGACTTGCTCCCGCGAATAGAACTCTAGCAAACTAGCCAAGGAAGCACTCTCAGGATGAGACAATAAATAGTCTCTCAATTCCAACTTTTTCTTGGCACGCGCAGATATTTCAACACCTTCTAATTGAGCAAGATTCACCTCATACCAAGACTGGATCTTGACCTTCTTTTGATCAATTGCCTGATATTCCAGACCAAGCAGACCTTTCCTAGTCAAACGCATCATTTCAGCTTGCTTAGCTAAATCCAGAGAAGAAAAGGCAAGCGAATCCTCTGAACCAAACAAACGATCTCGGTCTTCCTGACTCAGACCTGCCATAGGATAGAGAATCTTGTCATAGCTGGAGTTTAGAAATCCCGGCAACATAGCCTTGAGGATAGAGATTTTGTAGGAGAAGACTGACTTACGGAGCTCTTCAGCTAGCCAGAGTTGTTCTTGCGTGAGAACAGGAGAAAAATCCAGCACCTCTGCAATATCTTTTAAATCTTGCTCCATCTCTTCTCTTTCTGATTGGGACTCCAAACCAAGAACAATCCCTTGAATCAGGCGATTGCCCTTACCAAAAGGCACGTGAACCCGCATCCCAACTTCCAGCATTCCCTCAAATTCCTCCGGAATCCTGTAACTATAGGGCTGGTCCGTCTGCATCAAGGGCACATCCACAATAATCTTGGCTATAGCCATCTTCTCACCTCCTCCTTGTCAGTAGATTCTTGCAATAGAAAAAATAAGATTGAGTCCCCCCAACCTTAAATTTTTTCACCATCTTCTTTTTCTTTAGCAATTTGCTCTTTGATTTTCTTTTCTTCTTCTTCTTTGCGACGTTTTTCTTCTTCGATACGGCGACGCACTGCTTCACGTTTTCCTTCTGGATCTGGGTGAATTGTAACGTTTCCTGATTCGATTTCTTCTAAAGCGCGAAGAGTTGATTTTTCAGACTTGAAACCTTGAGTAGCTGGCGCACCTGCTTCCAATTCGTGGGCACGTTTTGCTTCCAAGATTACGAGTGAATATTTTGATGGAACCTTGTCGAGCAAGGTATCAATAGAGGGTTTTAACATCATTTGCTTGTACCTATTTTCTAAATTTTATCGGGTAGTTGGAGATTTCGGTAACATCTCCTGATAGTGACCAATGACACGATCCACACGGAAGTGCTCTGCTTCGATCACACGTTTGACACGCTCAGCAGCTAGGGGCACCTGATCGTTGACAATCGCATAATCATACTCACGCATAAGGGCAATTTCTTCCTTGGCTTTTTCGATTCGTTGGGCAATCACTTCTGCACTGTCTGTTCCACGACCTACCAAACGATCTTGCAATTCATCCAAATCTGGTGGTGTCAGGAAGATAAAGACAGCATCTGGAACCTTTTTCTTGACCTGAAGAGCGCCTTGAACTTCAATTTCAAGGAAAACATCGATTCCCTTGTCCAAGGTTTCATTGACGTAGGTCAGAGGAGTTCCATAGTAGTTACCGACATATTCTGCATATTCCAACATCTGTCCTTGACGAATCAGCTCTTCAAACTCTTCACGAGTACGGAAGAAATAGTCCACTCCGTCCACTTCACCAGGACGTTGTGCGCGTGTCGTCATCGATACAGAGTATTGAAATTGGTTTTCAGAACTCTCAAAAATCTCTCTTCTAACCGTTCCTTTTCCAACCCCTGAAGGACCAGAAAAAACGATTAGTAAGCCTCGGTCTGCCATTGTGTCTCCTTTTAGTCAGTCTGTGAAAATAAAATTCCCCTTCAGATAGTAGCAGTTTGCGCAAACTATCCTTCTACAGTCTTTCTATCTAGTGTAACAAAAAAGCAGTAATTTTTCAACTGCTCTTTCTTATTTATTTAGCATAATCTACTGCACGAAGCTCGCGAATCACGGTTACCTTGATATTTCCTGGGTAATCTAGATTGTTTTCAATTTTCTCACGAACTTTATGAGCCAAGATTGTGACTTTGTCGTCCTTGATTTGTCCTGGATTGACCATGATACGAATTTCACGTCCTGCTTGAAGGGCAAAGCTATTTTGTACCCCTTCAAAGCCGTTCGCAATTTCTTCCAAATCATGAAGACGCTTGATGTAGCTTTCAAGAGACTCACTACGAGCACCTGGACGAGCTGCGCTCAAGGCGTCTGCTGCAGCAACGATCACTGCAATGACGCTCTCAGCTTCAACATCTCCGTGGTGACTAGCAATCGTATTCACCACAACTGGGTGTTCCTTGTACTTACGTGCCAGTTCCATACCGATTTCAACGTGGCTACCTTCAACCTCGCGGTCAATGGCTTTTCCGATATCGTGAAGGAATCCGGCACGACGGGCAAGAGCCGCGTTTTCACCAAGCTCACTAGCCATGATACCAGCCAACTTAGCAACCTCAATCGAATGGCGCAAGACATTTTGTCCATAAGAAGTACGGAACTGCAAGCGACCCATGATTTTCATCAAGTCTGGATGAAGGTTTGGCGCACCAATCTCATAGGCTGCTGCCTCACCATATTCACGGATCTTATTATCAATCTCTTGACGGTTTTTCTCAACCAACTCTTCGATACGAGCTGGGTGGATACGACCATCTTTGAGCAACATTTCCATAGTCATACGAGCAATCTCACGACGAATCGGATCAAATCCTGACAAGGTCACCACTTCTGGTGTATCGTCGATAATCACATCGACCCCTGTCAAACTTTCAAAGGTACGAATGTTACGACCTTCACGACCAATAATGCGTCCCTTCATAGTATCATCTGGCAGATGAACTGTTGAGTTTGTTGACTCCGCTACATATTCACCAGCGATACGTTGCATAGCTTGAACCAGTATGTCCTTGGCCATTTTATCAGAACGTTCCTTGACCTCTTGCTCAGCTTCGCGAATACGGCTAGCAATCTCCTTGGTCAAGTTTTCCTCTGTCTGAGCCAAGATAATATCTCGTGCTTCTGCCTGAGACAGAGCACCAATACGCTCTAACTCTGCTTCTTTTTGTCTTTCGACTTCCTCTAATTGCTCTTCACGCGCATCAAGGTTTTTCGCTCTATCAGAAATACTTTGTTCTTTTTGTTCAAGTGTTTGTTCTTTACTCGTCAAATTGTCGTCCTTACGGTCGAGGCTAGTAGCTCTCTCTGTCAAACGACTTTCGATTTGTTTGAGTTCTTGACGTTCTGATTTGAATTCAGCGTCCACTTCTTCACGGTATTTTCTGGCTTCTTCTTTGGCCTCCAATAGTGCTTCTTTTTTAAGAGACTTGCTTTCACGTTTAGCTTCATTAACAAGTAAATCCGCTTCACGTTCAGCTTGTCCACGTAAATTAGTTGCTTCTTGTTCAGCATTTAAAAGCATCAACTCTGCAGCTTCCTGAGATGATTTCATCTTGGCTGAGATGCTGACATATCCAATGACTAAACCAATGATGACGGCAAAAACAGCAATCGCAAGCGACATGATTTCCATGTTTTTACCTCATTTTGTTATTATTCTGAATGACATACATTCTTATACATTCTACCATAAAAAAGTGATTTTCACAAACCTAAAATAGAATATGTTTTGAGGAATTTGGAACGCATTTGCTAAAATAAACTTGTTTTTTAGAAGTAGTAGTTTAGTAGAGACTTGAGAAAAATCCTACATTTCAGTAGACTTAGTAATGATCTTTGGAAGACAAGAAAGCCACGCTATCTCCATCCATCATATAAATCAAGCGATTTTCTGCATCAATACGACGTGACCATGCTCCTTGGTAGTCATACTTGAGTGGTTCTGGCTTACCTATTCCTGTAAATGGATCGCGTTGAATATCCTTGATTAGCATGTTGATTCTTTTTAGGGTTTTCTTATCCTGAGTTTGCCAGTAGCAATAATCTGCCCAGGCATCTTCTGTAAACTTGAGCAGCATTTCTTACTCCTCAATAACATGAACCTGAGTACTTCCAGCACGAACTTGAGCCATTCCTCGCAAAACCTTATCAGAAAGTTCCTTATTTTGAGCAATTCTCAGGGTTTCTTGGATACTATCCCACTCACTCTTTGAAAGTACTACAATGTCCTCGTCTGGATTTTTATTGACCACCGTCAAAGGCTCAAATTCATCATTTACCTTCTTCATGTAGTCTTTTAAATGATTTCGGAATGTTGAGTAAAGAACTGCTTCCATAACCATACCTCGTTTTACCTCTTTTCCACTATTATACACGAAAAGAAAGAAATTGTCAGGAACTTGTACAAGATTTTCTTTGCTATCTATTTATACTCAATGAAAATCAAAGAGCAAACTAGGAAACTAGCCGCAGGCTGTACTTGAGTACGGCAAGGCGACGTTGACGTGGTTTGAATTTGATTTTCGAAGAGTATTATTCGTAAAAAATCTCAAAAAGCCTACCTTTCAGTAGACTTAGTTTGTTTCTATTCTAATCGGCACTCTTCCAAAATTCTGCTCTGTTATACTTGAATTTCCCAGTTGATAAATCTGGTCTGCCTTTTGAGTCATTGCATCCCAGGGTTCTTTGCCAATTCGGCTGACTAGATTAACCTGCCCTTTCAGAGACTTGAGATGCTGTCTACCTTTTTCGGTAAAACCAAGAACATGGATGACTTCTGGCATGTCACTTTCTCTAGCCTGCACCAAGATATAGGTCAAGAGGCGTCTGACACGCGCCTTGGTATAACGCTTGGTCGCAACCCCTTCAACCAAGTCTTCCACAGACTGAGCGGTTTTGATAGCATCTCTGATGCGCACAGCCATTTCTTGATTAACCTGATAGATGGTGGTTAAGTCTAGATTGGACAAGATTTGATAGCGGAGCAAGGGAAAATAGTCTTCCCAGCTCACCTTACTGGCCTGCTCAAATAGGGCAATAGAAGGCATAAAGCGTTCTAAGAAATCTTGGTCCTTCTGGTGCTGACGAAGAGCTGTTGCCGAGGCAAAGTCCACATCCTTGTCCACAGAATGATAACCCGCCCCCTGACGCTGAATCGGATGCAGCTTGATATTTCGTCCTGCAACCGCCTTGGCATAGGCGAGAGCAAGAACATGATTAGGCGTATTGCCTGAAAAATCAAGACCTGCAAATTCCTTCCACATGGCTTGGGTTTTCTGGGGATAAGAAAGGGAATCAGGCAGATTTTCCACAAATTTCTCCATCTCAGCACCTTTCTCTGTGTATAAGTCAGCAATTTTCTGGTAATCCAGAACTTCTTCTGTCCCAAAAACTAGGCTATCAATGCCCAATCGAGCCAAGATATCCACAGCTCCTTGCCCAAAGAAATCTGCCGCCTGAACACTGACTAAAAAGGGTAATTCTACTACCAGATCCGCTCCATTTTCCAGCGCCATCTGGGCCCGTGTCCACTTATCCACGATAGCAGGCTCGCCTCTTTGCATAAAATTCCCAGACATGGCAATGATTTTCAGCCCCTCTGCCTGATCCAGCATGTATTTATGGCCATTATGAAAAGGATTGAACTCGGCTATAATACCTGTGATGGTCATGCTTTATCATCATCTCCCACCATTTTTATTAATGAAATTAAAACCTTTGATCCAGTAACACAAGAAGCCATAAATAATGGAATAATGGCATATGCGTCAACCTGAATATTAGGTGTCTTCGAATTGTCTAATGTGATGAAATACGCTACTATCACTATAACAGTCATGAAAAAGGACGCGATTAATTTAAACCAAATAAGACAATATTTATGTAATTCATTGACAATATTTTTATCTTTTTCGGATAGTTTAATGTAAAGAGAGATAAAAATAAGTATAATGAACATTGTAGCTAACACAACTATTACATTTTGAACTAATTCTAAAACTCTATCTTTAAAATTAATCACTATATCTATAGAACCATTGGTTATATGTGAAAACTCAGCAAATTTTATAGATGAATATGCTAAAATCATAGGAAATACAAGATACTTCAAGACTTCAAATTTATTATCAATTTCATAATTTATAATCTTCTTTAAAAATAATAAAGGTGTTTTAAAAAATAATAGAATTAACCATAACATTAAAAAAACTACAATGATAATCACTCCTAAAATCGATGCAAGTCCTTTTTTCCAGTTATTAAAAGATATATTTTTATGTAAAAAATCAATATAGCTCTTAAGTCCTGCTTTTATTTCTGTAGTTAATTTTACTCTAAATTTTATGTAGTAATATCCAAAATAAATTAAAATAAATACTAATAAGTAATAATATCCTCTTATCATGCTAATCTCCTACTTCTGCGCCACAAAAAACCAACGGGTGCTGGTTTCTGTTGGCTCCTTGTCCTCAAAGTCTGCATAGAGTTTGAAAGACTTGAAACCAGCCTGCTCCAGCAAGATATCATAGGTCAAGACTTCGTATGTACGCTCCTCATGCACTTCATCGTGGCGACTAAAGGACCCATCCTCTTCCTTGATAAAGAAAGTCAACTCATGAACGATAGAGTGAGGCGCTGCATCCTCGTAGGTATCCCAGAGCATTGCAAAATCTTCTGCATTTTCATGATAAGAATAGCCTGGAAAAACTTCATCTGTCTGATAGGTCGAATGCACATCAAAGATAAATACCCCATCTTCGTTGAGGGAATTATATACTTCCTTAAAGACATCCCCTACTTCCACCTCATCCTGCATGTAGCAGATTGAGTCCGAATAACAAGTGACAAAATCATATTGACATGCTTTGGATAAATCCAGCATATTGCCTTCGATAAAATCAATCTTTTGCTTGGCTGAAGCCGCTCTCTTCTCAGCAATCTTCAACATATCCCCACTCAAGTCAAGTCCAGTCACATCAAAACCAGATTGAGAAAAGCGGACAGACTGGATGCCTGTCCCACAAGCCAATTCCAAGAGTTTCTTTCTCTCCTTGGTCTTAGGCAAATGACGAAGCGAAAAATCCGTCCATCTATCGTATAAACTGTCGTCCATGACCGCATCGTAAACAGCCGCAAAAGTTTCATAAGTTGCCATAATCATGATACCAAGAGCGTCAATGGCAAACACCACTCGCCCTTTACCTTTCTATCGATTTTTCTAAAATAAGCAAAGAAACCCAGTTGACTGCAACCGAGTTCGTCTTCTAAGCAAGAGTTTCAGATAAATCTACTGAATTCGCCTCATGCCATAGTTTTTCCAGATTATAGTGGGCACGCATTTCTTCTGAGAAGATATGCACAACGACAGCACCGAGGTCTAGCAAGACCCAACCTCCAGCTGCATCGCCTTCGATATGGCTACCTTTAAAGCCTGCATCAGCTACTTTTTCACGGATGTTATCAGCGATAGCATCCAACTGACGGCTATTCATTGAACTAGTAATAACAAAGTAATCCGTCACGCTAGTCAAATCTTGTACGTCAAGTGCGAGGATATCCTCCGCACGTTTCTCATCAGCCGCTTTCACGACTAGTTCTAGTAATTCTTTTTCGTTCATTTAGTCCTCTTTCAAATAGTGCACAAAGGCGTTATAGGTTTCAAGGGTTTGGGGATAGATGGGGAATCCCTGATGAGCTAGATGCTCCACGGTTCGTGCCGTTTCATAGGCCACTGCCTTATTGAGCGATAGACTTGCAATCTCACGCGCCACGTCCACTCCAGGAAAGGCACGATTGTGCTCGATATAGTCTGCGACGTAGATAACCTTATCAAGATCAGTCATCTGACCGGCCCCGACTGTATGGATTTCAATGACTCGCAGAATTTCTGAATCATGCAAATCCAAATCTTCCTGAATTTTGTAAATTCCGACCATCCCATGCCAGACATTATTGCCCCAGTTTTTGAGGTTAGGGTCTAGCTGATAACGGTCAATCAAGTCTAAAAATTCCTGATCTGACAGTTTTTTAGCGTAGTCATGAAGAAGGCCTGCTAGTCCTGCTTTCTCGGCATCTACTCCAAATCTCTCCGCCAGTTCTATGGCTGCACGCTCCACACCCAAGCAATGGGTTAAGCGTTTCTCGGGTAGAAGCTCTGCCATTTTTTCCAACAAAGCCTCACGGGAGCAGTTGATATAGTCTTGATAGGCCATCAGTAGAGCCCCTCCTTCTCGATGTAGTCTAGCACCGGCTGAGGCAGGAGAAAGTTGGGTTTCCGTCCTTGGGCAATGAAGTCACGCACCATACTGGACGAGATATCCATGAGAGGCACATCCACCCAGATAACTGGATAGGAAGTCCCTGCCTTGTAGCGTGGGCGCTGAACTCCCACAAACTGAACCATATCAACCAGTTCATCAATTCGGTACCACTTAGGCAGATAGTCCACCATATCGGCACCGATGATAAAGTAATAATCCGTATCTGGATTCTTCTCTGTTAAAATTTTCATAGTGTCATAGGTATAAGAAATGCCCTTGCGCTCCAACTCAATAGTTTCAATGTCCAGACCTTCAATCCCCTCAATCGCCAACTCAAGCATCTTGAGACGATGGTGTTCAGGGATTGTTTCCTTTTTATCTACATGAGGAGGTTGGTATTCAGGCATGAGCAAAACCTGGTCCAGTCCCAACTGCTGGCGTACTTGGTCAGCAACAATCAGATGGGCATTGTGAACAGGGTTAAAATTTCCCCCTAAAATCCCGACTTGTTTGCGTTTTTTCTCCTTGATTTCTGGCTCCAACTCTACCTTAGTAAAGGGAGTCAATAATTCGATTGCCATAGGCTAGTCTCCTTTATTTCTCTGTAAAAACAGTTGTTTGGAGTAGGTTTTTTAGATTTCTTTGACTTTTTTAGAAATCTTGCGATTTTCTTTCTTGCTAGATTGTTTAAACAAAATCAAGATGCGTCCGATTTTTTGGACTGTATCCACACCGATTTCTTCTTCCAAAATTTCAGCTACTTCGTGGATATTTTCATCGGTGTTTTGCAAGAGCGTTACTTTAATCAATTCGCGGGCATCAAGAGCTTGACGGACGCTGGTTTTGATTTGGTCGTTAAGTCCATTTTTCCCGATTTGAATGATGGGTTTGAGGGTGTGTGCCTGACTGTTGAGGAAGGCACGTTGTTTTGATGTTAATGACATAATTTTCTTCCTTGTTTTTTGATAGTTATTTTAGGTGGTGAGGGACGGTCGGAACTAATTTTCCAAAGATCTCATCTTTGAAAAATGGATTTCCTGACCTCACAATTGAGCCTTGGTCTCAATTGCGCCCCTTGCCAATCTACAGATTGGCAAAACACCACGGCAATAACTATCTTTTTATGAGCTCACTTTGTTCGCTCAGTGATTTCATTTTAAATGATTGCTTTTCGTGTGACGACGGCGACGCCTTCTGGTGCCCAGACGGCGACTTTGGCGGTGCCTGTTACGCGGATCCAGCCTAATCCTGAAATGACTAGGTCTGTCTTGTCCTTGATGGTAAATACATGCTCAACCAGTTTAGGAAAATCTTCTTTTTCCTTACTATTTGGTGGTGTTAGAAGGGTTCCAAGGTGCTTATCGTAGAAAGCACTAGCGCCTTCAAGCTTGGTACGATGGAGTTTGAGTTCATTATCAAAGAAGGCTGTGAAACCTTGCTTTTCACCAGTGATGAAATCAAAGCGTCCTAGACCGCCTAGAAACAAGGTTTGCTCTGGATTGAGCTGATAGGTTTTAGGCTTGATTTCCTTTTTAGGGCTGACATACTTGAGGTTTTTGGCCGTCAAGTAGTGAGCCATCTGGTGACGGTGGATAATCCCCGGTGTATCGTAGATATAAGATCCGTCATCAAGCGGAATCTCAATCTTGTCCAAGGTTGTCCCTGGGAAGCGTGAAGTCGTAATGACGTTCTGGTCACCCGTGATTTCTTGGATAATAGCATTGATTAGAGTTGATTTTCCAACGTTGGTCACACCGACCACATAGACATCGCGGCCCTTTCGGTAGTGCTCGATTTTGTCAATGACTTCCTTGATGGCATGTTTGTTTTGTGCCGAAGTTAGGACGACATCGACTGGACGAAGACCTTCTTCGTGGGCACGCTCCATCAGCCATTGGCTAATCTTACCCGGTTTAACAGACTTGGGCAAGATATCTTTTTTATTTCCAACCAAGAGAACATCATTACCCGATACAAAACGTGGCAAGCCTGGGATAACAGAGCCATTAAAATCAAATATATCAATGACATTAACCACCAAAGCATCACTGTCTCCTACCTCGTGCAAGAGCTTGAGGAAATCATCGTCCGTCAACTGGACATCCGTGATTTCATTGTAGTGGCGGAGACGGAAACAGCGTTGGCAATAGACTTCGCCAGTCTCCAAACCTTTTTCAAATGCCGACTGGGGGGTAAAACCAAGACCAGCCTTGTCTGTCGTCTGAATGGTTGCTCCACAACCAATACAGAGAATTTCTTCCATAGTTAAATTCCTTTTTTATATGTAATCGGTCCGTACTTTTCAGTGATTTTTCGCATCACACGGCGCTCACGAGCTCGGTTAATTTGCGTTTTGATCGAGTCGTGTTGGACCAAGGGTTTGACTAAAATCGAGCGAATGCCAGCACGGTGGGCTGCTCGTATATCTGTCATGAGCTGGTCGCCAACCATGACCACTTCGCTTTTCTCATAGTGGAATTCCTTCATGGCACGATTAATCCCAAATGTGAAGGGTTTCAGAGCCCAATAAACGTAATCAATCCCAAATTTCTCAACTGCTCGTTGGACACGTTTTTTGGTGTTATTTGAGACTACGATAATGCGAATGCCCGCGTCCCGAAGGTCATGTAGCCATTGCTTCATCTCTGGCGTCCCATCAGGGTTGTTCCAAGCAATGAGGGTATTGTCCAAATCGACCAAAACAGCCTTGATTCCCTGCGCCTGCAGGCTTGGGACTGTCAGATCATAAACTGCTTCCACAGCAAAATCTGGCATGTAATTTTCAATCGCCATTCTGGCTCCTTTTCTTAACTTTTTTTCGCAATTTTCCTTAGTAACAATGACAAGACAATCCACAACCCAGCACTAGCCAAACTGATGTAGAGCCAAGCATGGGGCTCATCTGTTAAAGGTAGGGGAACATTCATTCCGAAAAAGCCTGTCACGACTGCCAAAACCGCTAGCAAGACTGAAATGATGGTCAAGGTTGTCAAATTATCATTCAGATTATTGTTTAGGATGTTGTTGTAAGATGCTGATAGTTGTTGGAGTACTTGAGAAATCAAGTCTGTCATGGATACCAGCTGATGAGCCTCAATCATGGCATCATCAAACTGTTCTCTCTCAATCTCGTTAAAACTGCGATAGAGGGCATGCCCTTGAATATGCTCGAGCAACATGCGATTTTGCTTGGCAGCCGCAGTAAGATAAACCATACCAGTCTCCAAGTCGGACAGCGCAAAAAGATTTTTCTTAGTTGTTCGCTGGCGCAAGAGGCCATTGACCTCGTCCTTACTCTTATCCATCTGCTCTATGACAGGATAGTAGGCATTGCTGATGATTTCCAGACTGGCAAAGAGAAACTTGTAAATCGAAAGCATGTCATGACTCTCCAGATAACGGGTCATCTGTTCAATGACATAGGCGTTCTTGGTATTACTAATGGTAATCAGGCGACGATGTTCCACGATAAAGGTCATAGGAAAAGCTTCGTAGTATTCCTTATCCTTTTTCAAGTTCAAGACATTGTAGATAAAGGTCACAGTCCCATTTTCACGGTGATAATCCATGTGAGCGCGCTCATTTCTATCCAGCGCGTATTCAATGGTTTCCTTGTCCAAACCGTAGATTTCAGAAAGGTCCTCTAGTTTTTTCAACTTGTCCAAATCTAGGTTAATCCAGGTACAACCATTGCCCAACTGTTTTTCTAAAAACATCTTCTCTCCTTTACCAAACTCTTTCTATTGTACCATAAATCTGCTAAAATTTCAGGCCTGGTCTGTCCGAGAGAAATTGCTGACAACGGTGATATTCCGATTGGGAACGAAGTGCAGAACCTGGTCTTCTCCTCTGAGTTGCGTTGTTCGAATGCCGACGCTGACAACCTTGCCCGATACAGTAATAGGCCCATTTGTCAGAACGACCTCATCTCCCACATCCAGTTGATGTTCAAAGAGGATGAAAAAGCCATTGATGACATCAGACAGAAAACCTTGGGCTCCCATACCAATGGCCACCCCAGCTATCCCAGCACCTGCCAGCAAACTAGAAACTGGCAAACCCAAAATAGACAAGATACAGTAAAGCAAAAAGAAATAAAGGGTATAATTAAACACATTCTCTAATAAACGTGAAATGGTTTTCTGACGTCCGACATCGTGACGAGACATTTTTAGAGAAGGTTTGACAATTCTCTGCACCATGGTATGGAGCAATTTCTTAGCTATATAAAAGAGTAAAAATAGAAATAACAGAGAAATTAACTTGGTTAAGATATTTTCAATAATCGTTGTAACATCAAGCTTATTGAGGTAGGTTTGAATAAATTCTTTCATAGAAAACTCCTTTCATTTATTATACCATACTTTCACAAGTGATGAATCTCCATAAATATTCAAAAATAATAGCCGAAATAGACAGAAAATTCTTGATTTTAGTTCATATTTATACTATAATCATAAACATTACACAACTAAGGAGGTTGTTATGAAAAAATTCATTCATGCTTGGAATAAGGCAAGCCTAATCAAACGGATTTTGATTGGTATGCTTATTGGAGGGACCCTAGGACTGACACTTCCTAACATTTCAGGAATTGGTCTACTCGGAGATCTATTTGTTGGCGGTCTAAAAGCCATCGCACCTATTCTAGTCTTTGCCCTCGTTGCTAACGCCCTTTCCCAACATCAAAAGGGACAAGATAGCAACATGAAAACCGTTATCTTCCTTTACTTGGTGGGAACCTTTGCTGCTGCCCTTATCGCTGTACTAGCAAGTTTCATAGTCCCTGTTGAGATTACCTTAAATAGTGCCAATACAGAAATCGCACCACCAGATGGGATTGGCCAGGTCCTCAGCAATCTCTTGCTCAAACTGGTTGACAATCCAGTCAATGCCCTTGTCACAGCCAACTACATCGGTATCCTGTCTTGGGCAGTTGTTTTCGGTATTGCTATGAGAGAGGCCAGCAAAAACAGTAAAGAATTGCTGAAAACTATGGCTGATGTGACTTCTAAGATTGTCGAATGGATCATCAACCTAGCTCCATTTGGTATCCTTGGTCTTGTCTTCAAAACCATCTCTAACAAGGGAATCGGCAGTCTCGCTAACTACGGAATCTTGCTTGCCCTCTTGGTGACAACTATGTTCTTTGTGGCTCTGGTAGTCAATCCACTAATTGCCTTCCTCTTTATGAAGAGAAATCCTTATCCCCTCGTTTTGAAATGTTTGCGTGTCAGTGGTGTGACAGCCTTCTTCACTCGTAGTTCTGCGGCCAACATTCCTGTCAATATGAAACTTTGTCACGACCTTGGACTAGATCCAGATACCTATTCGGTTTCTATCCCACTCGGTTCTACTATCAACATGGCCGGAGCAGCGATTACCATTAACGTTTTAACCCTTGCTGCAGTAAATACTCTCGGCATTCCTGTTGACTTTGCGACAGCATTTGTCCTCAGTGTAGTAGCAGCAATCTCTGCCTGTGGTGCTTCTGGTATTGCGGGAGGTTCCCTCCTTCTTATCCCAGTTGCTTGTAGCCTTTTCGGTATTTCTAACGATATTGCCATGCAAGTTGTTGGGGTTGGATTTGTGATTGGTGTCATTCAAGACTCATGTGAAACAGCCCTCAACTCTTCTACAGATGTCCTCTTCACAGCTGTTGCCGAATACGCAGCAGCCCGTAAGAAATAACTCATAAAGACAAGCCTGCTCAGGTCTTGTCTTTTCCGCTTTTATCTAACTTACTAGGAAATCCTTATGTCTATTAGCCAACGTACGACCAAGCTCATCTTAGCTACCTGTCTTGCCTGCCTTCTTGCTTATTTTTTCAATCTCTCCTCAGCTGTCTCGGCTGGAATCATCGCCCTATTGAGCCTATCTGATACCCGTAGAAGTACCTTAAAACTGGCCCGAAATCGCCTCTTTTCCATGCTTCTAGCTTTGATTATCGGAGTTCTGGCTTTTCACTTGAGCGGATTTCATATATGGAGCCTTGGCCTCTATCTAGCCCTCTATGTGCCTCTAGCCTACAAGATGGGATGGGAAATTGGCATCACACCAAGTAGCGTTTTGGTTAGCCATCTCTTGGTGCAAAAATCAACCTCTCCAGACCTTCTAGTCAATGAATTCCTTCTCTTTGCTATCGGTACAGGATTTGCCTTACTGGTTAATCTCTATATGCCTTCACGAGAAGAGGAAATTCATCACTACCACACATTGGTAGAAGAAAAGTTAAAAGATATCCTTCAACGCTTCAAATATTATTTATCCAGAGGGGATGGACGCAACCGAGCACAGTTAGTTGACGAATTAGACACCCTTTTGGAAGAAGCTCTCAAACTAGTCTATTTGGATCACTCAGACCACCTCTTTCACCAGACGGACTACCATATCCACTATTTTGAGATGAGACAGCGACAAAGTCGTATCCTGCGAAATATGGCCCAGCAAATCAACACCTGTCACCTAGCTGCCAGTGAGAGCCTAATTTTAGCCCAACTCTTTTCAAAAATTGCCGGTCAACTGAGCCAGACCAATCCTGCTTCTGATTTACTAGATGAAATTGAACGTTATCTGGAAGTCTTCCGTAATCGCAGTCTGCCCAAGACAAGAGAAGAATTTGAAACCCGAGCCACCCTTCTCCAACTCCTACGCGAAGCCAAAACCTTCATCCAAGTAAAAGTTGACTTTTACCAAAAATATGGACAGTAAAAAAGAAAACTTCAGACCAATCACAAAAAGTGAAAATCTGGAGTTTTCTTTTATTTGTAAGTTAGCACCATAAAGGTTAATAGTAGGATGAATAAGGCTAAACTCACCAATAAAGTGAAGACCTTTACCAGGGTGTTGCTCTGCCAGTAGCTTGGTTTTCCAATATTACTGGTGGCATCCATGGAAAATAGTTGATTTTGACGAGGTTGTATGGTTACCAATACAATCAAAGCAAGAGAGAGGATAATAGCTAAAACAATCAGAATATCAGTCATAGGCCTACCTCAAAATCCCTAGCAAGGTAAAGAGTAAACCAATCAGAATCATTAAACCCAAGATGAGTGAAAAAATCTTACTAATCTTTTCCCCTCGGGTTTCTTTTTCTTTCTTGATCGGTTTTTGTTTCAACTCTTCCATACGACCTTCAACGTCTTTGTAAAATAAATCTTCGTCTGACATGTTAGCCTCCTAAAACGGTTTGCATGGTTTCCTTATATCGCACCAAGTCAACATAGTTGGCATGTTGGCCTTGTTTGCCAAGTGCCTGACGCATTTGTTCAACATCTGAAAGGGCCAGTTTAATGGTCTCAACCAAAGCAGAAACTTCACTACTTTCAAATAGATGATCAGGAGCGATATAGAGTCTATTGTGCACTGTCTGATTAAATCCAAGAATCAAGAGATTGTGCTCAAAGGCCTGACGCACCGCCTGCAACAACTCATTGCTGTGGTTTATATCCAAGTAAATATCCGACAGTTGATAGAGCTCCTGAATCTTCTGTGGACTAGCGTTCTGATAAAGGACCACATTAGGATAGCGAAGCATGTCTAAGAGCTTAGAAGACATCTCTGTCACCGCTGCGATACGGAAAGTAACATCAGGCAAGGCTTCTACGATTGCTTCTACTTGCTCAATCTGATCTGAATTAGTCAAGATTAAGGCATCTCGTCTTAGGAAATTATCGCGTTTAAACTGGTAATGGTAACCCAAGTGCACAAACTGATCATGGTATTTCTCATCAGTCAACTCTAAAGCGCGCTCATAAGTCGCCTTGTTGGGAATAATGATTTTCTTAGTACGCACATCATCATTTTCCAAAATC
Organism: Streptococcus sp. 27098_8_86; assembly: GCF_041432595.1. Lineage (GTDB taxonomy): Bacteria > Bacillota > Bacilli > Lactobacillales > Streptococcaceae > Streptococcus > Streptococcus pneumoniae_F. The sequence continues at coordinate 24,988 of NZ_JAPVZW010000008.1, read as the reverse complement.
AACTGCATATTGCCTGGAATAGCATCATAAAGAGGTTCCTGCCAAACCAGGATATCTGAGCCAGATTTATCTGGATGATGGAAGGAAACCAAGAAAGAAGTCGCTAGAGTATTAAAGATAAGCTGACTTGTATCTATTTCCAAATCTTGCAAAAAGAAGGTGATAAATTCAACCTTAGTTGCAAAGTAACGCATGGACTGACCAGGTAAGGTCAATAATATATCACCCGTCACATGGTTTTCAAGTAAAACTTCCTGACCATTGACATCTTGGTAAACCGTCATCACCGGCTCACTATCTGCGCTAAAGGTTGTTGTAGCAAAGCAAGCTCCGAAGCGATTGTAATGGTCAACCTGACGGACTCGACCTTCCAGGTCTTTCCAATCTACCTGTTTTACCAAGCGAGCCTGCATTCCATCAGCATAATGAATAAGAGCTCTCTCCTGCGTCATATCTTCAATACGAGCAGACTGATTATTGCCTGAAATTTCCCAAAAAGCTGGAACAGGGACTTGGTTGAAATAGAGAGGTTTTCCCTTTTCATAGCCTAGATAATAGGTAAAAGGAGAAACCAGACCATCAGGCAGAAAACCATCTGCATCGATGACCACTCCAAGTTGAGAAAGACCAGTAGCGACTAGACTTTCATGTAAATCTCGACTTTCCTGACTATAACGATCATAAAGTTCAATCATGGAGCACCTCCTCTACTGTTTTCTTCCACTTTTCTAAAATTTCTTCGGTTAAGAAGCCTTCTGCAATCTGGTAAGAATGAGCACGCATAGCCTCCAAACGATGTTCTTGATACAATTGACAAATCTTAGTCGCATAAGCTTTCTTGATCTGGTCTTCCACATGGTCAGATGAACTTGGAATCAAATAACCATTTTTCCCATCCTCTATAAAAGTCTTATTGCCATAAGGCACATCAAAACCAATTAGAGGAAGGCCTGAACCAATAGCTTCCATCAAGGTCAAACCAAAGCCTTCGCTGGTTGAAGCTGTCAAGTAGACCTCATACTGGCTATAAATCTGCGAAAGTTCCGCATGCCCCTTGAGTTGAATATAGTCCTCTGCCTTATGACTAGCAATAATTTCTCTAAGAAGAGAATCTTCTCCGCCGCTACCATAAATATCAAAGGTTAATTCAGGAATTTCCTTACGAGCTTCAATAACTGCCTTGACCAACCAATCAATGTGTTTTTCTTTGGCAAGACGTGAAGCAGTAATCAATGAAAAAGGCTTACGTCCTTGACTTGACTCGGTCAAGGAATCAATACTTCCTACAGGAATGGTAATAACCTTTGGTTGGTGCTGGGTGTATTTGGCAAATTGCTCTTGCAACACTTCCTTTTGTCTATCAGTTGATACGATAAAGAAGTCAACCTTATCTGCATTGGTAAACTGATAGTCGTAGTAATTATTCCAAAGGATATAGTCATCGTCTGTAGCACTTTCACTATAATGCTCCGCATGAACAACTACCGCTAGATGTGCTGTCTGTGCTTCCTCAAACACAACCTGTCCAATACCTGTCTCTCTATCCAGAATGACCAAATCAGACTTGTTCAAATTCAAGGATTTCATAAAAGCACGCATGAAAGCTGGTTTCCCATAGAAAATCTTATCCTTAAAACGATAAATTTCTTCCTTCCCTTGATTCATCAAGATATCATAGGCTGGAGTCCCATCTTCATTGTAAAAAGTTCGTTGGTATAGGACCGCAACATTGTCCTTGGGAGCAAAATATTCGCTACAATAACGCGTATAAGAAAAGTAATCCTTTCGAATCAAATTTCCTTTAAAAACATACTCTACATACTGGACCAAGTCCTTGTCCTCATCAACCAAATAACAGGTAACAAACTTATCTTGGTCAGAAAAGAAGACACGCAAAACCTTGCCATTCTTTTCTCTACGACTTTCAACACCGTCAAACTTAGACAAAACATCCTCAACCGTCACGCTAGTCGGTGCAAGCTTGATATCTGTAAAGTAATTATAAAGCCAGATAACTTGCTCATCATCAAAACCAATATTGGCTGTTAAGTGCTGAATGTTATCCGCTAAAATCATATCTGTAAAGATAAACTTAGAGGACAGATTTAATTTCCGAAAAACACCAGCACGGTATGCTTGGGCGTATTCAACACCGCTACTAGCCCATCCAATTCCTAAATTTATATTGTAAATTGTCATATTTTCTCCTCTTATGGAAAATGAGTCACGATTTCACCTTTTGGAGTGACCTCAACCAGCCCCATCAGGAGATTCCGTACCATATCAGCTCGAATTTGCTCTTTCATCGTTTCAAAACCTGCATAGGCTTCTTGATAGTATTCTACAATTGGATTTTTCTGTGCAGCAGATTGGCCACCGATAGCCATAGATAATTGTTGTAGATAGTCTACTTGCTCCACCCAGTTGTCATCAATAGCCTTGAGCATGGAGAGTCGTAAAAACTGTTCATACAAGTCGTGTTTCTCCAGTAATTCCTTCTTTTCAGAGAGTTCTCTATTCACAACTTGTTGAATAAAGTTGCGGACTTGTTTCTGATTAGATAGGTCTAGATTATCTGGAATCTCCTTTACATGGAAACTGATATTGGTAACAATAAAGTGAAACAGTAATTCACGACTGGCATAGTGTTCAGCCGCTACCGCTTCTGTATATCTCTCGATGATATCCAAAACTACATCTTCTAAGTCACGAGAACCATCTATTAGACGATTGCGTTCCTTGTAAATCATATCCCGTTGAATATTCATACTTTCAGCATATTCTAGAGTCTGACGGCGTGCCGAACGTCCAGCACTATCACTGGCATGCTGAGCCCTTTCGACCAGGTTACGATACTTACGACCTTTGAGAATTTCTGGTTGCGTCATATCTTGAACTTGATAATCTTTATACTTCTTATGAACCCAAGATGGAGCAAATTTCTTGATAACATCATCTTCCAGTGATACAAAAAACTTACTCATACCTGGATCTCCTTGACGACCAGAGCGGCCACGGATTTGAAGGTCGATCCGCTGACTTTCCATCCGCTCTGTTCCAATGACAATCAAGCCACCAAGTTCAGCGACTCCCTTACCAAGTTTGATATCGGTACCGCGTCCTGCCATAGATGTTGCAACTGTTACGGCCCCCATCTGGCCTGATTCTGCGATAATTTGGGCCTCACGCGCAGCATTATTAGCATTGAGGACATTATGAGCTATTCCCTCACGAAGCAAGAGCGATGAATAAAGCTGAGACATTTCAACTGATCCAACAAAAACCAGTAAGGGATTCCCCTTAGCATGATACTCTTTGATGTATTCCAAAGACGCATAAACTTTCTCTGGTAAAGTCACATAGAGATTATCGGGATAATCAATTCGTTGCTTAGGACGATTGGTTGGAATCCGAATAACGGCCATATTATAAGTCTCAAGAAATTCTTTTTCTGCTACCTTTCCTGTCCCCGTCATCCCAGATACTTTTTTAAACATCTTAAAGAGACTCTGATAGGTGATGGAAGCCATGGCTCTCGTTTCAGGAGACAACTTCACATGTTCTTTGGCTTCAATGGCCTGATGAAGACCTCCCTGTAGTTTGGTCATTTCCATTAAACGGCCAGTCCCCTTATCCACCAATACCATCTCATTTCCACGAATGATATAGTCCTTGTCTTTAGTATAAAGTTTATGGGCTCGAATCGCATAAACTAAATGACGAGCAAAGGACGCATGTTCTTCCTTATATAAGTTGTCAATTCCTAGGAAACTTTCAGCAGACTTGGCCCCCTTAGTAGTAAGCCAGACCTCCTCCTTCTCCTCTTTGAAAATATAATCTTCTCCCTCGACCAGCGTTGTCACCAGTGTATCAATGATCCCATAGTAATTAGACTGAACACGGGGAGAACCCGCAATAATCAAAGGAGTTTGTGCACTATCAAGCAAGATATCATCAATTTCATCAATGATGACATAGTTAAAAGGTCGCAAAAACTTACCTTCTTCATTCGAAGCCAGATTATCATTTAGGTAATCAAAACCTAAATTACTATTGGTTGTGTAAATGATATCCAAAGCATAAATAAGCTTCTTTTCTTTAGCTTTCATTTCCTTCTTTGAATCCCCTGTAAATGGCACCCCAATTGTCAAGCCTAAGAAACGATAAACTTGGCCCATTTCCTCTGCATCACGTTTTGATAAATACTCATTTGGCGTAACAACCATCACACCTTCTCCTGAAAGAGCGTTCAAATAGACCGGCATGGTGGCTGTTAGGGTTTTCCCTTCACCAGTGTTCATCTCAGCAACATTTCCGTAGTGCATGATAATAGCTCCCATGACCTGAACATCATAGGGGAACATCCCTAAAATCCGTTTGTCCGCTTCACGCACCACAGCAAAAGCTTCTACTAAAAGGTCATCTAGACTTTCTCCTTTGGAAAGACGCTGACGAAACTCCACTGTTTTAGCGACTAATTCTTGATCCGAAAGAGAGGACATCTTGTCTTTTAAGCTATTAATCCTCTTTAAAATCTTTTTCACTTTCCTAAGCTGGAAATCTTGACCTAAACGTCTAAACACTTCTGATCTCCTTGATAGAAAAATGATAAAAAGTTATGGATTCAAAACCAGCACTTAAAAGAGAAACTTGATAAGTATAACTATCTTCTGGATAAGTAAATATGAAATCTTTCACTTTTTCTACCTTTTCTTCTAAAATATCACCATAGCGGTCAAAAAAAGTTATCTTGGTATAAACTCCATTTTCAGGCTGACAATCAAAAACTAGTGATAGTTGATACTCCTGATTTCTTTTTAGTAAGGGAAGCTGGGGCTGAGTCCGTGCAGCCTGGTAATTGACACTAGAAAACCAAGTCTTGAGAATTTCACCAGATGGCAATAGAGGATTATACAGACGGACACTTTTGTCAGGGTAATAAGATACAGTTGACCCGTACATATAAGTCCCGCCAACTTCTCCCCAATGAATAGACTGTCTCTGTGTAATAATCATTCTTTCTCCCTTCCAAAATCACTTGCTAGTACCATTCGATAAAAGTGAAGAAACCAAGCAATATTGGTATCTGTATCATCATTGTGTCGTCCAGCAGTTCCTTTAGATAAAATCTTGGCACCTGTATTACATAAATAAGTAACTAGATTCTCATAAGCCTGAGGATCCATTTCTTCATCTTTCATATAGGACAAACCAAAGGTTGTCTTTGAAAAATTTGCTTGTTTAAATATTTTCCAAAAACGCTGATCCAACTCCGTCATATCTTGCGAACTTCTCCCACCTGTATGGTGAATTAAACAATCAAAAGCCAAGTTAGAGACACCCGGTGCGTCCAAACGTCCACGGCTAGCTATGGTTCCTAAATTAGCCAAGGGCTTACCGACTATGATGGCATGAGGTTCAAAAGAAGCACCATAATAGAGAGCCGGAAACGTTCCCATAGAAAGACCTGATAAAATCAAATCCTTTCGATCAAAGCCTAAATAATCAAGATAGTGAGCAATCGTCTCTTTGACCTTTCCCTCTAGCTCATCTGTTCCTAGATAAAAAGCTCCCCCTTCTAAACGTGGATCAGAAAATAAAATGAAGGGACATCCTAGGGTTTTCATCATAAAGTAGCCCTCGAATCCTTCTGCAGGTCGATAACCTGAAAAATAGACAGCTAAAGGAGGCTTAAAATCACCTGGATGGAAGAAATAGTTTATTTCATCACGTTTGGAATCATGTAAGATATTCCCACCAAGCACAAACTTACCAAATTGTTTTCGACTCCAACGTTGGTGAAGATTACCTAGTTTGATAGTTCCACGACCTCTTGCTTCAACAGATAAAAATATCAAAAAATTAGTATCTATACTATCTATAACGATAGCTTTTTCCAAATCTGCTTCAGTATAAACTTCTTCTTCAAAAAAATGGTCTATATTCCCTTCAATTATCTTTCGGACTATAAACCTAAACTCACAATTCCCCTGTTTTTCATACTCTAGCCATAATTCTATAGGCAAATTTTTATAAACCATAAAATTATGAGACCAACAGGCCAATTGATGAAAGTTCGTTCCAAAATCACCTTCTATCATTACATGCTCCAATCCTTGATAAGATATAGAGCCTTCAAAAGAAGAATGAATTTGAATATTTGACGGAAATAATTTATCCCCATATCCCCCACTAAAAAGAGAAGTGGATAGGTCCTGCAATAAAGCCTGCGGATCCGAAAAATCTACGGGCTGTGCACATTGTTTTTTTAATATATCTAAAAGAAGGGGATCTGTCGTCTTAAAATCCTGATTATAAAAAAGACCATGAGGTTCGAAAAAATTGGTAAACTCAAGGACATCTGTTAAAGAGTTCCCATCTTCAATCAAAACAGCTTGAAAACAACTGATAGTATCTATCTCGATCATCTTGCGCAATGCCTTAGAAGACCGAGGGCAAACAAAATACCAGTCCATATTTTCTGGGATTTCATATTGATGAGACCAGTTATCAAGTCCTATTTGTAAAATTTTAAGACCTTTTGACATGTCGAGCCCCCTCTATCCATTTCTCTAATTTTTCAAGAAATTGTTGTCCTGTGTGCTCCTTAATCTTATCAATCGAATAAATCAAGGACTCATTCCACTCTTTCAACCTATCTGTGTAATAATGTGCAGCCTTAGAAAATTCTGTCACATCTGTCAGCAAATAACCATTTTTTAAATGTTCAACATAGACGGTTTCAACTAGATTGATTTGAGGAATTCCTGCACTAATACCAGCTATCTGTGTGTAGAGATGAGGCTGTCTATTTAAATCCACAATCAAACGGACAAATTCTAGTGTTTTTATCAAATCTAACTCATCATTCAAATTGACAAACTGTATGCGTAAGTCCTGGTGTTGATTTTCTTCCAGAGGATTTTCTGCATCACCATAATCAAGTGCCTTTCCCAGACTTTCGAATTGAATGTTTTCTTGGATGAAAGACTCAACAATCCTTTCAACCTCATTCATTTGCTCCTGACTAGCAGCAAAGGCTCCAAAAATCACCTCAGTATCTTTATTTTCAGCGACAAAGGCCAAGACTTGAAGTAGAGCTTGATTATCAATTCCCTGCTCAAAATCCAGTTGATAATATATGATGGATTCTTTCTTAGTTTGACTTCTCCCCAATCGTAATCGGGTGTCAAATGATGATAAATGATAAAATTGATGCATTCGTTCAGGATACAACTCCTGCAACAATCGTAAACTATCCTCTCTATCCACCAAAATCAAATCTGATTTTTCAAAAGTTGAATCTAAATCTCTAAAGGTGTCTTGAGGATTACGTCCAATGAAAAGACTCAACAGTTTAGGATTGGCACTAGGTAAACGGTCTAATACTAGCTGGTCATGGTGAGGATGAGAAGGAAGCATAAAAATATCCTGATCCTTCACATATTTTTGCAGATAATTCTCAAAAAATTCTGTCACCAAATCTCCCATGTCTTGATAGATGAGCGCTTTAAAGCGATAACCAAAAATTGGATTGACTTCTACCCGTCCGCCTTCTTTTAAACGCTCTCTAAATTGCCACACTCCCTTGGGATTCAAATATTCTTGATAGGCCGCTTGCCCATCTTCAAAAAAGATAACGCTCGATACAAATCCACGATCATCCATGATATAGTGCATATGTATTTGACCATTCGGTTCAAAATACTGTATATCACTGATGAAACCTTCAACCCCATGTTCAACCTTAGCAAATTTCTTCCCATTTTTTTGAACGATAATCGTAAAGGGACTATAAATAAATTCACAGTCATCATCCCACTCAATATCTCGAATGCTTAAAACTTGGGTATGGGGATTATGAAAATCTTGCATAACATCAAAAACGGAATAAGTATCCGTTTCTAACACCCCATGTCTATGTAAAAAATAACGTAGATGAGGCTGGTAAGCTAATACTAATAGTCGAGAATCTATATCTTGCCTTTGCAGGAGTCGAATCTGATGAAAGGTATCATCAAACTCTAGACGAAAATGAGAAAAGTACCATGGAGTGATAGTTGCATGCCATGTTCTTTCTGAACCATACCAAGCTGGAATAAAATAATACATAAAAGTCTCCTAAATCAAGGGTTTATAGGTTTCATTTAACCTTAAAGCCTTGAACTCGTCTCTAATCGTAAAAATCATGCCCCCAAACATCAAGAACAAGCCTGGAATCATTGCCAATCGTAATAACTTTTCATCATACAAAACAAAAAGCATGGGACCACCTGCCATAATCACATTAAAGAGACCACCTATGACTGAGAAACGAAGGACCAATCGATTAATAAATCGACTAGTGTCCTCGCCTGGATAAATTCCATAAATGTATTCTCCAGATTTTTTCATGCGATCTGCAATCTCTTCACCATTCATTGTCACAAATGCAAAAATGATACTAAATAAAAATAAGACCGAAATATAAACATAGACCCACAAAGGTTTTCCAATCATAAATTCCTTAGATAATCTCGTCAGTCCTGAAGCGTCGGGGAAAAGAAAGCCTAATAAGATGAATAGATAAGTTGGTACACTAAGAAAACTCATCACATACATATAAGGCATCCCACCTGCAGGATTCAACATGATTTCGAGATAAGAATAGCGTTTAAAACGATTGTGAAGTCCTATCTTATTGACTGGCACTAGATAACGCGCACGATACATAATGGAAAGCAAGTAAGAAAATATAATGGACATAAAAATAAGCAAGACAACAATCCCTGTTGGGATATGAACCAGTTTAAAAGTTTCAATAACATCCTGGGGAATATTGATGATAATACTAGATAAGAGAATGACAATGGATCCCCCTACCCCCATACTGGCATTCAAATCTGACAACCACACCAGAAAAAAGGTCCCCGCTATTAGTAATAAGGTATTTATAAGTATAACCAAGACCGAAGAATAGGATGCTTGTATCGGTAAACTTAGAGAAATTGCCAAAGATTGAATAACAGCAATCAGCAAGGTCAGATACATTTTTCGACGATCTTGAATTTCAATCGCTGTAGAATTCAAGCCTAACTTTTTCGAAAAAGAAAACATCTGCCATAAAATCATCGCGGACATCCAAGGTGATAATCCTATAGAAAAAAGCGATAAACTTCTTAGGTTCCCACCTGTAAGGGCGGCTGAGAAGGCTAGATAGGCTGTTGAACCTCCTAAAAAATCTTTACTATTTAGGTCAACAAAAGGTAATGTTAGTCTGCTTCCTACAATATAAATAAGAATAAAAAAAATCGTCATAAATCCTTTTTTTAATACAACAGACGAAAAAAAGTTTTTCAAAACTTATCCTCTCAATCTCCTAATTCTTTGTTTTTGTAAAATTCATTTTATATTCTGATACTTTTAAAAATACTATTTAATGTTTTTATCTTGTTTATTTCAGTATTAAAAAATAACAGTTTATGATAATCAAAAAAGCCATGCATCTTTTACATAGAAAATGTTCTCAAATCGATGAAGAACTCTGTTCTAATAGCATATATAAAGAATATATTTTTAAAGAAATACTATTGCTATTATAACAAAAAAAGCAGAAAAAATCTGCTTATAAATCCCCTAGGCTACTATTAAAAGAATACTACGTTAGTGAATAAAATAGATTATTTTTTTATTCACTATTAGCTCATTGAACACCCTTGATTTTTAATTATTATCTATAAGGTCTAATATTTCTGTATATCTCCTAAAAATTTCTGTATCCTGTAATCCTTCTTCTTTAGCCTGTTCATATCTCCATCTCAAACACCCTAAAACATTATCCTTTTCCTCCGCATAATTCCAGCCCTTTATAGTATAAATTGCTAATCTTTCTAACAAGCATTCTAAAACATCGGTTAACAGCTTTTCATTTATACTACTTCCAATACTCTCTATCCCTTCCCTATGATAGTAAATTTCTTTGTGAATATATGTAACAAGATTTGATTGAAAAAATAATTTATAATTTGTCCAAGAATCTTCTATTGATTTTCCTTTAGGAAATCTAATATGATTAAACAATTCCTTCTTAAACAAAATTCCCCAACTAGTTATATATACATATCCATTTAGTTCTAATGATGGTAGACTCAATACCAGCTCTTCACCAGTATATGTTTTCTCATAATAATCATCCCATATATGCACATGATAGTGTCTATCTTTCTCACTATAGATAGTATAATGTGACACTACAGTATCTGAATGTGTCCGAATTGAAGTCTGATATAGGTCTTCCACATAAGTGAGGGAAAGCCAATCATCTGAGTCAACAAAAGATAAATACTCTCCCTTTGCTCTAGCTATTCCAAAATTTCTCGCATCAGAAGCTCCACCATTTTCCTTTTTAATATATCGGAAACGGCTGTCTCTAGAAACATATTCCTGACAAATCTTACACGAGTCATCTGTCGAACCATCATCTATCAATAGAACTTCTATATTTGAATAAGTTTGATTTTCAATACTATCTAAACACATTCGAAGATACTTTTCAACATTATAAATAGGGACGATAATACTAATTAAATCATTTTTATTTTCTAGCAAAAAGGGATATTCCGTTCGTTCTGCTAATTCCAATTTTTCACGTACTTGCTCTGCTTCATCTAAAAATTGATGTGCTTCCAACTGTCCTAACATTCTCTGTAAGACATAGTCATACATGTTAAAGGAATGTTGAATATTGATCCCTGCTAAATCCTTTGTTGCTCTTATCCGTTCTTCAATCGCGTCAATATAATCTAAATGTTTGAGAGAAAAAACGCTAGATAATCCTGAAGGATTCATTCGATAAACATAAGACGCATTGTTAAAAACATGAATGTTGTCAGCTCTCATATAGAGTTTCCAAATTAAAAATTGGTCCTCAGCATATTTTCCATATGGAAAACGGAGCTCATCGAACAAACCTCGTTTAAACAGCTTTCCCCATGCAGTAGAAAAAGTCAAAAAAGGAACATCCAGCATAGAATCTAATACTTGAATCGCTTGCGCTGATGTGAAAGAAATTAAGGATTCACTCTTAAAATGATCATTATAAAAATAGAAATCAGAGCCATCAAAGCGACAATAACCTCCAATTAGTATATCAGAATCACTTAGACGACTCGCTTGATATAATTTTTCTAGGTAGTTTTCAAAAAGAAAATCATCTGCATCTAGAAAGGTGATATAAGCTCCCTTTGCCCTATCTAGTCCATAGTTTCGAGCATCAGATAAGCCTCCATTTACCTTTTCAAAATATCGGAAACGGCTGTCACGTTCTGCGTAATCTTGACAGATGGTTGCTGAATTATCTATAGAGCCATCATTGACCATTAAAACTTCAAAATCCTTAAAGGTTTGTGACAGTACACTATCCAAACACGATTTCAGATAATTCTCTGCATTATAGATGGGTACAATGATTGATATTGTTTCTGTTTTCAATATATTTCTCACTTTCCTTACTATTTCTATATAAAACTATAAAGACTGTCTAGGTACTCTTACCTCTATTTTTTAAATCTAGTAGCCATAATTGCTGCTCTATTTTTTTAAAGGTGATCGTATCAGACATATCCCATACTGTTCCCATATTATACTTCATCCACTGTAATAACCCAATGTGATGCTTTCTAGCTTCCGTCAAATCAATTCCTGCCAAAGCAAGGGTAAGTAAACGACCTTCTGAAACTTCTAAACTTTGACAAATAGGTTCCTCCCCTGGTGCTTTAGAAGCACTATCTCCACGGTCACGATAACAATATGGGGCTTTATGAAGATAGATAATACGTTCAGAAATCAAAAATAATTTATACATTAAATCAAAATCTTCTGCCCAAGATATATCTTCGGAAAAACAAAGGCGGTCAAACAGAGATTTTTTAAATAATTTACTCCAAGAGCTCCCCCAAGCTATATCTGTACCAAAGGTTGAAAACATATAGTTAAAAAAGGAATCATTGGGTTGAAATACAAGAGGTTCATTTGTTTCAGCGACATGAAATAAAAACATTGCATCCTCTTCACGAAACGTGTAATAATTTGTAACCACGATATCCGCCTCTTGCTCTTTTATTGTTTTGTATAAAATCTCTAAATAATTTGGTTCAATCCAATCATCCGAATCAATAAATGTAATGTACTCCCCCCTCGAATGTTTGATTCCAAAATTACGAGCTGAAGAAACTCCACCGTTTTCTTTTTCAAAATAACGGATTCTGTCATCTTTTTCCACATACTCTTGACAAATCTGAGTTGAAGCATCAGTAGAGCCATCATTTATTAAAAGCAATTCAAAATAAGGAAAAGATTGTTCTATTATACTATCTAAGCATTTTCTGAGATAGGATTCCACATTATAAATAGGAATAATGATGCTGATTGTTTCTAACATTACACTTCCTTTGCTTCCTTAACTCTTGTTAGAAGAGATAAGTTGTAAATTTTCCTTAATATGACGATATGTTTCTGTATCTTCCATGCCCCATACCATTCTCATATTGTATTCAGTAATTTCTAAAAATGTTCTATAGCGATCAAAATGCTTCGTCACATCATATCCCATAATAGCTAAAAGAGCTAAGCGCTCTGCTACATGATTTAACTGCGCTGTAACAAGTGGATATATTTTGCTCTTTGATATTCCAGAGTCATTTTCTCTATAAATATAAGTATCTTTATGAACATATACAATCTTATCTACTTGAGTATACATTTTATAGATTAATGCAACATCCTCACCTATCACACCTTTGGGAAAGCGTAAAAATGAAAATACACTTTTCTTATATAAGCTACCCCAGATGGTCGAAAAAGATAAATCATTTCTTTCAAGAAATGATAAATCATCAATCAATTCTTCTGAAGTATAAGTTTTTTCATAATATTCTCCAAATGTATGAAGATAGAAAGTCGCAGTGGAGGTTTGATAATTAGCATAGTTTGCGATGGAGATATCTGCATCATTGTTTACTAATGCATCATAAAGAATAGTCAGATGTGATGCGTCTAAAAAATCATCTGAATCAACAAAGGTAAGATATTCTCCTTGCGCCTGTTCAATTCCATAATTTCGAGCATCCGAAAGACCTCCATTTTCTTTTTCAAAATAACGAATACGTGTATCTTTTTCAGCGTATTCTTGACAAATTAGACCTGAACTATCTGTTGAACCATCATTTACAAGAATAACTTCATAATTGCTAAAGGTCTGCTCTAGAATGCTATCTAAGCATTGTTTGAGATACTCTTCGACATTGTAAACCGGCACGATAACACTGATTAATTGATTTTCCATCACTCACTCTCTTTTATTTTCTAAAAATAGGTAGTCCCCATTCTCAGCATGTTCCAATTTTTCGCGCACCATTGCTTCTTCTTGGACAAATTCTGTTCCCTCTAACATGGATAAATTTCTCTTTAAAGCAAATTTATACTGATTAAAGGCTAATTCCATCGGATATTCTAGCTCAGGCATCTCTAGCAAGGTTTCAATACGTTCTTCAATCGCATCTATAAAATCTAAATGAGATAAGTTGTAGTTCTGAGTCAGTCCTTTAAAATTGATTCTGTAGGCATAAATATCTGAATCATACCGAGTCATCTTTTCACTTGCTAGATAGAGTTTCCACATAATGAACTGGTCTTCTGCATATTTCCCCTTAGGAAAGCGAATTTCATCAAATAAATGCTTTTTGAATAATTTCCCCCAAACTGCAGAATAGCGAAGGAGGGTATAATCCTCCATGCTATCCATACCTTGTATAGCATCTCTCGCACTGAGCGGAAACAGTAGTTCGTCTTCTTTTGGTTTTGGATAAAAATAAAACATACCTTCTTCAAAACGACAAAATGATCCTACGACAATATCTGCTTCAGTTAGTTGACTTGCATAATACAGATTTTCAATACTCTTCTCAAACATAAAGTCATCTGGATCACAGAAAAAGATATAATCACCCGTCGCAATATCTAATCCTGCATTTCGAGCATCCGACTGTCCACCATTTTCCTTATCAAGAAAGATAAAACGAGAGTCATCTTCTGTCAATTTCTTTGCAATAGTGATACTATCATCAAGACTACCATCGTTGACAATGATAACCTCTATATTCGTATATGTCTGTAGCAAAATATTTTTAATACAATGTTCAATGTATTCCTCTACATTATACACAGGAATAATAACCGAAATCAATGGAACATCCATATATTTATACCTCTCTACTTAGTCAAATCTGCAACAATTTGATTGTTATAATTTTCATCCTCTATAAATTCAATCCCTTGGTCAAAATTAAATTCTGCTGTATGCTTATGTTTTAACTGTACCTTTGTCTCTGCTCCCATTTGCATCCACTCATATTCAGAATCAATATGGCCAAAGTCTAAGGCACGATACCCTAATCTAGATAACCGATAAGCCAATATTTTGGCTGTTGGACCAAGCATCAGTAAAATTAGTCGTCCCGCCGCGTGATTTAAAACGGTTTGTTGAATAACATCCACCTTTGAAAAAGCATGGTGGGAAGGACAAATAATGCGTTTTATAGAGCGAACATTGTTAAATAAATCATTACCAACTCCTGCTCGTGTAGTCGCTCCCTCTACAATAAGTATATCCTCATCTGCAAATAAGGCCTTGATTTTTTCAAATTGGGTAGTAGCTTGACTCTTATCTTTGTTATCAATATAAAATCTTGAAATCCAGGTTGACCCATATTTCTTAGCCTGACAAATCTCTTTGAAAAACCTTCCATGATAATCTAACTCATTTTTCCAAAAATTTTCTGAATCTTTATTTTGGAGAAAATTTCCCTTAAAAATTTCAAAAATTTCTGGTAAACACACAAGTACATTATCTTCCTTATCTGCATTTATCAAAATTTCTCTCATTTCTTGAGCTAATTCTTCGCTATACTCCTGATATGCAATACTATTTCCGTTTATCAGACTAAACTCACCATCTCCAAATCGAACCAAAGATTTATCTGTTGCTATAAGCTCATCCAAGGTCTCATCTATAGACATGACTGTAATATCAAACAATTCTTCCTGTTCAAAAGCCTGATTAAATCTCTCTGCCCCAATTTCAGAAAATAAGCGTATCGCATCCTCCAGCTTTTCAATTTCTTTTCTCAGAAATAAATACTGAGGCACCTTTCCCTTATGCGTAGCATAGAATGAAAAAATAGGTTTATTCAGCTCTTCCATGCTTCTTAAAATGGTTTCATCTACGTCCCCATAATTAATATTCAAATAAGCATCTATACCCTTAAATAGTTCCTCCAAGGTAGCTGTGGTGCACTCTGGGTGCAGATAAATATTATCAAACTGTCCCAATGAATTTAAATATGGACCTACAGCAGTATAAGCTGCTATATGAAAGCGATGTTCTGGAAATGTTGTTGCTAAATGTTCAATGCCTTCAAAGCTCTCTGTTGTTGTAAAAGTAAAGAAATCGAGACCTTGTTTCTTATCCTTTACAAAACTAAAATCATCAAGATGATGGGCTAGCAACTGTTGAAAATCAAGATGATAGAAATCCCACCATTTTTCACGAAATCTATAGGAGACAGAACTATTCCACGGCTTTCTATTCGTTGTATAATGAATAACAAGCGGATTATATTCTAGATTAAAATGTTCCTGCCAATTATTATAAAAAGCAACCAAATCATACCCTACTTGAACATTGTAACGCTTAGCTAATTCTAAACAATTATCTTGAAATAACTGATTAAAAATCGACTGAGAATTCTTAAAATCTTCTAACTCTAATTGTTCATTTTTCTTATTTGAACAAATCTCTAGACATTGTTCCGAAATGCTTAATTCTCTCCATTTAGCAATATCTATAAGCAAAACACCAGTATTATAACCTCCATCTATATCTCTTACAGCAGCAACTGGAAACCCACTTAAATCTATTGAAAAAATAGACTTTAAATCACCATTTATGACAGTATCACTATCGATATAGAGAACCTTCTCTCTATCCACTAAATCTGCTATAAAATATTTGACATAAGCAATTAGACTGCTATGGTTTGAAATTCCTAATTTACAAGATATTTTTTCCGTATCAAACGGAATACTGTAGACAGCTCCTCCTAAAATTTTTGCGACACGTCTAACTTTTCTAAACCAGTCTGTCATAATTCCTTGATTAATAATATAAAAATCAACGGATTTATTATGATACATGATAGATTTCATGGTCACAGTCAATTGTTCTGTGTAAGCTTGATCAGCAATCAAAACGATTGCAATTCTATCTGATGTCATTTCTCCTCCGAAATTCCATGATTAATACTATTCTGCACTCAAGTCTACAACAACTTGACTCAAATATGCTTCATCATCTGCTAATTCTATTTCTGTATCTAGATTAAATTCTGCAGTATGTTTATTGTGTAATAAAACCTTATTTTCAGCTCCCATCTGCATCCACTCATACTCAGAATCGACATGTCCGATATCAATGGCCTGCATACCCTTGATAGCAAGTTGATAGGCTAAAACCTTAGCTGTAGGACCAAGCATTAACAAAACCAAACGTCCATCAGCATGGTTTATTATTGCTTCCATTATCTCATTTTTCTTATCATAAGCATGGCGAGATGGGCAAATAATTCGCTTGATACTCTTGGCGCCATCAAATAAATCATTTCCTACCCCAGATCTAGAAGTATATCCTTCTACGATAAGGATATCTCTTCCTTCCCATAGTTTTTTCAACTTTTCAAACTGAGATTTTGCTTTTGATTTATCTAAAAAATCAATATAAGGTCTGGAAATAAAAGTTGAGCCGTACCAAGTATTTTTACAATAATCTAGATAAAATTCCTCATAATCCTCTAGATATTGTCTCCAAAAAGCTAGAGCATCTGGAACAAAAGAGAAACGATTTTTCAATCCTTCTTGTAAACCAATAATTAATGTAGGACTACTTTCTTGATTAAAAATAAATTTCAATTCTTCTGCAAGTTTAGGGTCATATTTCTGATAATTAATAGATTGACCTAGCATGATTGCAGCCTCGCCATCACCAAATCGAGCGATTGAAGATTGATGCTCCAGAATATAATCAAGCGTTTCATCTATGGTCTGCACCTCAAAATCAAATGGCTTCTTGGGCAATTGTTTTGTTTCAGTATAATTCCTTATTGCAGCTACCATAGCATCAACATTTTTTATAGAAAATAGATATTGCCCTCTTTCTCCATTTTGTGTTTTATAGAAGGCAAAACTAGGAATATTTTTTTCTAATAGGCGATTAAACACGCCATCTACTTCCCCACCATAGTTAATATCCAAATATAGATCAGTCTTGTCTAATAGTTCCTCAATCTTTTCTGAATCTGAGGCCGGATATAGATAGACATTTTCTTTCTCAGCTAAATCAGTTAAACGTGGTCCCATCACAGTTCTAGCAGCAATGCTAAAATCACACTCAGGAAGCTGTTCTACTAGATATTCAATTTGTTCCAAATCTTGACTATTTGTAACTGTCAATAGTTGGATACCTCGTGATTGTTGATTGTGGCTAATTCCTAATTCAAAAACTGCTTGCAATAAAAATTGTTTTGCAAAAAAACCTTGACTTAGTAAAAAGGAAAAATAACGCACTCTACTACACATTTGAAGATAGGCTTCTTCTGATAGTTGTTCCACCAAATGGCTTGCTTCCTCTAAGTTATCAACTACAAAGCCTAATCCTTGCTCTACTATAAAGTCCGAGTTAGACAAGGTAGCAGGAATAATGACAGGGATACCTGCCGCTAAATAAGTACTCAATTTATAAGAAACATTCATACTGTAGTAATCTACATTTTGTTCTTCATTTTGATATGTAGTCCAAACAAGTCCAAATCCGCCCTTCGATAACTCTAAAAGCATTTCTTCATCCGTCTTCCAACCCGCAATATAAACTTGATTCGATAAAGGAAAGGGTTCTTCATTTGTAAATACTGTTAGCGGAATTGTACCTTCCCAAGTTTTTAATTCTGGGAAACGACTTAAATTTCCTGCAAAATAAATTTCTTTTTTAAATATAGGTTCATGTAAGTCCAAATCATGAGGATGATCCCACATTCTTTGAAAAATGATTTTTTTAACATTCAATCCTTGTTGAAGTAGTTTATCTTTCATAGCTTCTGATGGTAAGATGATGCTATCTGCCATGTTGTAAAGATTGATATAATCCTGCATCAGAAATTCATTTGCTTTAAACATCAGAGGAATCACATCATGAACAAATACTATGATTTTCACATTGAGAAGTTTCAACTTACTTAAAAATTCTCTTTCAAACTCTAGACCATTCCAAGTAGGTGTTTGAAAAACCACTACATCTCCCATTGAAACACTTGCTAGAATCCCGTCTAATCTTCTACTTCTCTCTTCTACAGTTTCAGCTGATGCATGGTAAAAATAAATCCCTAACTCTCTAAATCCTAGTTGACTAGCTATCTTTTGAACAGCATTTTGAGCAATGGTTGCTGTACTTTCTCGAGCCATCCCATACAGATTGGTAATATGTAGCTTCATTTCTCTCCACTTTCTATCATATCTTTTTTCCTAGTTCGTGATTTCAAACAATCCTCTCAACATCTACAAAAACTTTTTCTTGACCTACAGACTAATATATTATCCTTCTAATAGAAATAGTACCTCTTGCAACCATCTTGCAGTTTTAGTAAATTCCAATTCCTCGAATTTTATCTTGTCAACTAAATAGCGAAGATACACAATACAGTCATCTACATACGAACTAACTTCTAACTTTCTAGCAGTTAGAAATGCAATAAAATTCAATCGTTGTTGAATATCACTCCTAATTTTTTCTAATTCAAAATGTTTGTATTCATCACTACTAGTTCGATAAATGTAATTATCTTTGTTTACATATACAATTTTATCAGAAATTAGATATAATTTATACCAAAATTCCATATCTTCTCCTAAAGTTGTTTCTTCATTGAAACGAATAGTTTCCACTCTTACACTCTTAACCAATTTCCCCCAGGTAGAGCTATAAGAATGATCAAAAGAAGACAATGCTTGCAAATTATCAATCAATTCTTGACCTGTAAATGTCTTTTTATCATATCCTCTTTGAAAAATATGAAAGTAGAAACAATTATCTTTTATATTGAATTTTTTATATGTCGAGACAGCTATATCTGCTCCTTCTTCTAAAAGAGTCGTATATAAAACTTCTAAATAATCAGAATCTACCCAATCATCCGAATCAATAAAAGTAATATACTCTCCTTTAGAATGCTCAATTCCCAGATTTCTTGCAGAGGACACCCCACCATTTTCCTTTTCAAAATAACGAAAACGAGAATCTTTAGAAACATATTCTCTGCAAATATCCGCTGAATGATCAGGTGAACCATCATTGATTAATAAACACTCGAAATTTTGATATGTTTGAGCAACAATACTATCCAAGCATTGTCTCAAATAATTTTCTACATTGTAAATTGGAATTACAATGCTGATTAATTCATTTTCCAACATTTTATGATTCGCTTTTCTCCTCTAGTAAAAACATAACCTCATGAAGCCACCTTATTGTTTCAGATGTATCATATTCAGGCGACTCCTTTAGTCTCGCAACTTGACTTGTAATTAAAGATAAACAAGTTTTTACATATTTTGATACATTTACACCTCTAACTGCAAGAAATGCGATAAAATTCAATCGCTGTTGAATATCACTACGAATTTTTTCTAACCCAAAATGTCTGTCAACATTATCTAAACGATATATATAGCTATCTCTATTAACGAACACAACTTTGTTAGAAATAAGATATAATTTTAGCCAAAATTCCATATCTTCACCAAGGGTTGTCATTTCGTTAAAAGCGATCTTATCTAACAGACATTTGCGAACTAATTTGCCACATACATAACGATAGGAATAATCAAATGTATCTAAATCTATAAATTCATCAATTAATTCTTGATTTGTAAATACTCTTTTTTCATATCCCCTCTGAAAAGAATGAATATACCAGCAATTATCCGCCATATGAAACCTTTTATAAGTAGATACTGATATGTCTGCATTCTCATCTATAAGCGCATTGTAAAGGACTTCTAAATAGTCAGAATCCACCCAATCATCTGCATCAATAAAAGTAATGTACGTCCCCCCCGAACATTCAATACCTAAATTTCTAGCTGATGATACTCCACCATTTTCTTTCTCAAAATATTTGAACCGAGAATCCTTCTCAAGATACTCTCTACAAATATCAGCAGAATTATCTGGAGAACCGTCATTGATTAATAAACACTCAAAATTTTGATAAGTCTGATTCTGAATACTATCTAAACACTGTCTCAAATAATTTTCAACATTATAAATTGGAACTATGATACTAATTAATTCATTCATAAGCAATTCAACTATTCTCCTAAGAATTGTCTAATAGACTCTACCATTTTCTCCGGCTCTGCCGAAGAAAATATATGACTTCGATTATTCGCATCATGGCTAGTATTTTCAAATGCAAATATTGGTTTTGATAACTGTTTAACCACTGAAAGAATGTTATCTATTTCCTGATAATGATTAATATCTAAATAAAAATCTAACTTACTCAGAATTTCTTGAGATTGATATGAAGTATAATTAGGATAAAGTGATACGTTCTTAAAAACTTCTAAATTAAATACTCTCGATCCAAAATAACTATGAGCAAAAATATGAAAATGGACATTTGGAAGTTTTTCTACAAGATATTCTATATGTTCCAACTCTTGCGTATCTGTAAAGATAGCTGTATGAAATAAACTAACTGTTGCGATGTCACTAAACGATGTCGGTTTTGTATCCTTTTCTGATAAAATAGTTTGCCAATCTAAACCATTGTAAAACCACCATAATTCTCGATATCTTGTTTTTATCGAATGATTCCATGGTTTATGTTTTCCTTCAAAATGGATAATAGCCGGCTCATATGACACATCCCATTTCTGTAAAAACCAATCTGGTCTTTTTTCATAAAAAATTTCTGCATCTAGCCCAACCATAAAATCAAAATAGGGAGTTAACTCTTTCCATTTATCTTTAAATAATAAATTTAAAACCCCTTGATCTCCATATACTTCTTGGTGTTTTTCATGAGTTAAATCTAGCAATTGCTGACAAATATTTTCTGACACCCATTTGTCAACATTAACAACCATCATTCCTGCATTAAAAGAATTTACATCCCATGAGTCCCGAACAGCGAGAATATAGTTTCCATCAAAAGATATTTCAAATAACTTATCCAAGCTTTTGTGAACGATCATATCACAATCTAAGTATAAAGCCCTACTTTCTTCCACAATTTCAGGAATAAAATAGCGAAAATAGGTCATATATCTAATATGCTTATTAGGAGTAGAAAAGTGTTTTACTTTTTCTGCATCAATCCTTATATTTAAAATTTCACAGTTTATTTTCCCCAATTTCTTTTCCATGAGACAGAACCACTCTTTGGGAATATCTTCGTTAAAAATGTAAAATTTCAAATCCTTATTATGATAACAAATAGATTTAATAGTCGTTTCCAACTTGTCACGATAATTATTATCTGCTCCTAAAACGATCGCTTTTTTTATATCCATAGCTCCAAATTATCCTCTTTCTTTTACAATAAGATTCCCATCATTATAAACCACACTATTAGCCGGAATATCTTTACGCACTAAGCATCCTGCACCTATAATGGTATTATCCCCAATAGTCACTCCTTTTAAAATCGTGACATTACTTCCTATCCAACAATCTCTTCCAACTCTAACTGGTGCTGTAGTCCACTGCCATTTTTCGATTTTCTCAGCTGTGTAGATATGATCATGGTCGTAAAAACGAACTCCCTCTCCCATCATAGTTCCAGAACCGATTTCAATTCTTTCCATACAGTTGAAACTACAAGAGTTATTAATAAAGACACCATCATGCAGTATTAACTTCCCTGAAGAAACATGGAAATTCTCAAAATTTCTACAAATGACATTGCTTCCCACAATTAGACTAGCTTTACTATCAATTTGAAATACATTCCAATTTCCATCTTGGATGATATTTTCTTGATGATTGGTACATACTCTGACTTCATTCAGATACTCTCTCACTCTAGAAACCAATTTATCTGGTGTACTTGATAGAAAAACTTCCTGCCCCTGATTTCCATGGACTGTATTATCAAAAGCAAAGGCAGGTTTCTCAACCTGCAAAAATCTCGATACAATAGCATTCACTTCTTGAAAATGATTGATATCTAGTAAGAAATCACACATATTCACTAGAAAGTCAATTTGCTGATCAGTTGTAACTGTCACGAGACGGACATTGTATTTTGACTCCAGTACTCCTATCTTTTCAGAAAAGTGTACAGGAGCTGCAATATGAAAACAAATATCTGGTAAGTTTTCTAAAATATATTCTAATTGTTCAATCTGATCACTTACAGTTAAAATTAGTGCATCGCCTCGCACAGTATTTTTCCTCATCTATTTAACTCTCTTATTCTATCTATCATTTCTGAAACTTGATCAATCTGATATATCTCTTGATTCGCTTCATACGATTTTGTATTTTCAAAGGCTAAAATTGGTTTATTTTGGGAAATAAATTGCTCTAATATCTCTACTTCCTTCTCACCATAGTTGATATCTAAAAGTACTTGACTCGTCTCTACCAATTCTCTATCCAATTCCTCTAAAGATACTGTTCCAGAATAGACAGTGACATTTGGATACACAACAAATCTAGAAAGATTCTCACTAACGATTACCCTTGCTGCAATCTTAAATTGCACTTCTGGTAAAGCCACTATTAGTGTTTCCAACTGCTCAATTTGATCTGAAGCTGTATAAATCAAACAAGAAAACGGAAATTTAATAGGATAAATATGCAATTTTTTAAGAGAATGTAAATGATGATTTTTTCCTAACTCTGTCCATTCCATATCATGGTAATACCACCAAACATCACGATAGGTTTGTCCAGCATGTACCTGCCAAGGCTTTCTCTCTGATAAATAATGGATGATCCCTGGATATTCTTGACCATTTGGAAAACGATAGTTTGCGAAACGTTCATGAATGACAATATGATTATTATCAAAATCTAGTTCTAGCCATTTATTTTCAAAAAGCATATTTAAAATACTTTGATCAGCCTGATCCACTTTATCATGCCATTCATTGGTTAAATCAATCAACTTTTGAGTTATATTCTCTTGCTTCCAAAGAGCATTATTAATCAAGAGAACACCTGCATTAAAGATTTCTCGACCAAAATAGGCTCTGCCTCCAAAATCTCGAATAGCAGCCAAAGGATAGTCCTGTAAATCTGTAGCAAATAAGTCATCTAGATTTTTTGTTACTACTAAATCGCAGTCTAAATAAAGAGCCTTGTCCTCTTTCACGAAATCAGCCACAAAATAGCGCAGAAAAACAGTGTAACTGATATCTGTTTTGTAACGTGAAATTTGCTCAGAAGTTACCCGACAATTGATAATTTCTGAATCAAACTTTTCCAAGCGCTTATTTAATTGTTTCAACCATTCATTAGGAAAATCACTATTAATCAGATAAAACCGAATCGAACGATTATGATAACAAATGGACTTAATAGTCGTCATGACCTGCTCGACATAGGCATAATTTGCTGCGAGGACAATGGCTTTCTTTTCCTTTTGCTCCTGTATTGATAACTGATTCAAAAGAGTTCTTTTCATTTCAAACTCTTTATACGTTGCTGTGTCAGATAAACCACTAGCCTGACCGTTCGCGAGACTGACTTCCAACATCTGACGATAAACTGTTAAGTGCTTCTCAAGTGGATAACCCATATTAGCTAGTAGTGTAATACGCTCAGACATAGCATCAACCAAGGCATGCATCCACTTTTCTGTCCAAGTTTTTGTAATACTTCCACTTCTCTGACGATATGCGTACAAACCTTTGTTTAAATAAACTACTTTATTTACAGATAAGTACATTTTTTGATTAAAATAACCATCTTCGCCGAGTTTTCCTTTATCAAACCGGAGATAATCAAACAATTTCGCTTTATAGAGTTTGCCCCAAGCAGATATCAAAGCAAAACTCTTCATTTCTTGAGATTCATATAAGTTTTCAAAAATAGAAATATTGTCATATACTTTCTCATAGTAGGAATCCCCATATATATGGAAATAATATGTTTCCTCATCTTCATTGTAAGAATAATAATTTCCAACCGCAATATCAGCCTGATACTCTACTATTTTTTTATATAGAGTTTCTATATAATCTTGTTCTATCCAATCATCAGAATCAATGAAAGTTACATAGGAACCAGTCATCTTGTCCAGACCTACATTTCTTGCATCTGATAAACCACCATTCTCTTTTTCAATATAGACAATTCGATTATCTTTTTGTGCATACTCTTGACAAATTTCACCCGAATTATCTGTAGAACCATCATTGATTACAATTATCTCAATATTTTTATATGTTTGATTAATTAAACTATCCAAACATTTTTCTAGGTAATTTTCAACATTATAAACTGGTACAATTACCGTAATTTTTTCAGTCATGTAATCGTTCTCCTTTCTTACTATTATAACATTTTTTATGCTATTTTTCTGTCTCCCTTAACCTTTAAAACGCAAAAAATCCCCTGGATGATTTTTCATCCAAGGGATTCTTCATAAATCGAAATAATAATACTTTCTATGTATTTTTAATCCGATTACTCTTCATCATCACGTTTACGGCGTTTTGCAAACAAACCTAAACCAGTCACAGCTGCCAAAGCTCCAAGGAGTACAGATGATTTGGAAGCTTCTGTACCTGTATTTGGCAATTCTTTTTGAGATTTACCTGTTGATTCAGAAGTATTTCCAACTTGTGAGTTCGAATGGTTTGCTGAATTTGAAGCGCTTGTTGAGGCTGA
>NZ_JAPVZW010000007.1:0-128585 GCF_041432595.1 Streptococcus sp. 27098_8_86 | reverse complement strand
AATAAAGCTTTTTTCTTTTATCCACTTTTTTCTAAATAGTTTTTAATGATTTCCAATTCCTCTGGATTCAAGGGACGGAATTGCCCTTCTGCTAGTTCTGGGCCTAATGTAAAGTCACCGAACTGAACTCGTTTGAGAGAGACAACCTTGACACCAACTGAGAGGAACATTTTTTTAACCTGATGAAATTTTCCTTCTGATATGGTAATAGAGGCATGACTCTCTGTTGGGCTTGAGGACAGAATTTCGAGCTGAGCAGGTTTACAAGTGGTCCTATCTAAAAAGACGATTCCTTCCTTAAACAGTCGGATATGGTCTGACGTGAGCGGTCCGTTTACTACGACTTGATAGGATTTATCGACATGATATTGGGGATGGAGGAGTTGGAAGCCCAAGGGACCGTTATCGGTCAAGAGGAGGAGTCCTGTCGTATCTCGGTCCAGTCGGCCGACGGCATAGAGCTTGTCAGACTGGATGTCAGGCGGAAGGAGGTCCATGACGGTTGGAAGTTTCTTGTCTTTGTTGGCTGTAACGACACCAGCAGGCTTATGAAGCATAAGATAGGTGTGCTCATAGCCTCGAATGATTTGGTCTTGAAAAAGGAGTTTTTGTAGTCCTGTATCGATATTTTGGGCTAGAGAGCGGGCTGGGCGACCATCGACTAGAATTTCCTCTTTGAGTAAGGCTTGTTTCATGGCCTTTCGGCTGATTTTTTCTTGGGCTAATAAATTATCTAAACGCATACTGTGCCTATCTTATCATAAGTTGTTTGCTTTGAAAAGGATTGACGTGAAAAGAAAAGCGGAGTGAAAACATTTACACTTGCTTGAGTTATGTTATTTACTTGAAAATATGGTATAATCGTTCAGTTAGAAAATAAATTTTGAATATTATAGAGGAAGTCATGACAAAATTAAGAGAAGATATCCGTAACATTGCGATTATCGCCCACGTTGACCACGGTAAAACAACCCTCGTTGATGAATTATTGAAACAATCAGAAACGCTTGATGCACGTACTGAATTGGCTGAGCGTGCTATGGACTCAAACGATATCGAAAAAGAGCGTGGAATTACCATCCTTGCTAAAAATACAGCCGTTGCCTACAACGGAACTCGTATCAATATCATGGACACACCAGGACACGCGGACTTCGGTGGAGAAGTTGAACGTATCATGAAAATGGTTGACGGTGTTGTCTTGGTCGTAGATGCCTACGAAGGAACCATGCCACAGACTCGTTTTGTATTGAAAAAAGCCTTGGAACAAGATCTTGTACCAATCGTGGTTGTTAACAAAATCGATAAACCATCAGCTCGTCCAGCTGAAGTAGTGGACGAAGTCTTGGAACTTTTCATCGAGCTTGGTGCAGATGACGATCAACTTGACTTCCCAGTGGTGTATGCTTCAGCGATCAATGGAACTTCTTCATTGTCAGATGATCCAGCTGACCAAGAAGCTACTATGGCACCAATCTTTGACACGATTATCGACCATATCCCAGCTCCAGTAGATAACTCAGATGAGCCTTTGCAGTTCCAAGTGTCACTTTTGGACTACAACGACTTCGTTGGACGTATCGGTATCGGTCGTGTCTTCCGTGGTACTGTTAAGGTTGGGGACCAAGTTACCCTTTCTAAACTTGATGGAACAACTAAAAACTTCCGTGTTACAAAACTCTTCGGTTTCTTTGGTTTGGAACGTCGTGAAATCCAAGAAGCAAAAGCAGGTGACTTGATTGCCGTTTCAGGTATGGAAGATATCTTTGTCGGTGAAACTATTACTCCGACAGACGCAGTTGAAGCTCTTCCAATCCTACACATCGATGAGCCAACTCTTCAAATGACATTCTTGGTCAACAATTCACCATTTGCTGGTAAAGAAGGTAAATGGGTGACTTCTCGTAAGGTGGAAGAACGCTTGCAGGCAGAATTGCAAACAGACGTTTCCCTTCGTGTTGACCCAACTGATTCACCAGATAAATGGACTGTTTCAGGACGTGGAGAATTGCACTTGTCAATCCTTATCGAAACAATGCGTCGTGAGGGCTATGAACTTCAAGTATCTCGTCCAGAAGTTATCGTAAAAGAAATCGACGGTGTTAAATGTGAGCCATTTGAACGTGTTCAAATCGACACTCCAGAAGAATACCAAGGGTCTGTTATCCAAAGCCTTTCTGAACGTAAAGGTGAAATGTTGGATATGATTTCAACTGGTAATGGTCAAACTCGTTTGGTCTTCCTTGTGCCAGCGCGTGGTTTGATCGGATACTCAACTGAGTTCTTGTCAATGACTCGTGGTTACGGTATCATGAACCATACCTTCGACCAATACTTACCATTGATTCCAGGTGAAATTGGTGGTCGTCACCGTGGTGCCCTTGTTTCTATCGATGCTGGTAAGGCTACAACTTACTCAATCATGTCTATCGAAGAACGTGGTACGATCTTTGTCAACCCAGGTACTGAGGTTTATGAAGGAATGATCATCGGTGAAAACTCTCGTGAAAACGACTTGACAGTTAACATCACTAAGGCTAAACAAATGACCAACGTCCGTTCAGCTACTAAGGACCAAACAGCTGTTATCAAGACACCTCGTATCTTGACCCTTGAAGAGTCTCTTGAGTTCTTGAACGACGATGAGTACATGGAAGTAACGCCTGAGTCTATCCGTTTGCGTAAACAAATCCTTAACAAGGCAGAGCGTGAGAAAGCTAACAAGAAGAAAAAATCAGCTGAATAAGAGCTAGAAAGAGATAAAGATGGTTTATTTAATCATAGGACTCCTCTTATTACTACTCTATGTATTTGCGACACCAGAAAGCATTAAAGGGACAGTCAATATCGTCCTTGTCGTCTTTGCCTTCGTAGCACTTTTGATTTTGCTGATGCTGTCTGTCCTGCAAATCTTTCAGCTACCGACAGAATTCTTTATCGCAATCGCCATGCTCCTCCTAGCATACTTTAGTTTGCGAGATATTACCCTCATGTCGGTTTATAAAAGTAAAAAAAGATAAAGAAGAGAGTTTCGGCTCTCTTTTTGCTTGTTAGAATGCTGAATCTGAGCATTTTCATTTAGAATTATTTCCATAAAAATGGTAAAATAGTAAGAGTAGAAATGGAGTTCGAGACATGAAAGTAATAGATCAATTTAAAAATAAGAAAGTCCTTGTTTTAGGTTTGGCCAAGTCAGGTGAATCTGCAGCTCGTTTGTTGGACAAGCTAGGTGCCATTGTGACAGTAAATGACGGGAAACCATTCGAGGACAATCCAGCTGCCCAAAGTTTGTTGGAAGAAGGGATCAAGGTTATCACAGGTGGCCATCCTTTGGAACTATTGGATGAAGAGTTTGCCCTTATGGTGAAAAATCCAGGCATCCCATATAGCAATCCCATGATTGAAAAGGCTTTGGCCAAGGGGATTCCAGTCTTGACTGAGGTGGAATTGGCTTACTTGATTTCAGAAGCGCCAATTATCGGTATCACAGGTTCGAACGGTAAAACAACCACAACGACTATGATTGGGGAAGTTTTGACTGCTGCTGGACAACATGGTCTCTTATCAGGAAATATCGGCTATCCTGCCAGTCAAGTGGCTCAAACTGCGACAGATAAGGACACTCTTGTTATGGAACTTTCTTCTTTCCAACTCATGGGTGTTCAAGAATTCCATCCAGAGATTGCGGTTATTACCAACCTCATGCCAACTCATATCGATTATCATGGTTCTTTTGAGGAATATGTAGCAGCTAAGTGGAATATCCAGAACAAGATGACAGCGGCTGATTTCCTTGTCTTGAACTTTAACCAAGACTTGGCAAAAGACTTGGCTACTAAAACACAAGCTACCGTTGTACCATTTTCAACACTTGAAAAGGTTGATGGAGCTTATCTGGAAGATGGTCAACTCTACTTCCGTGGGGAAGTGGTCATGGCAGCGAATGAAATCGGAGTTCCAGGTAGCCACAATGTGGAAAATGCCCTTGCGACTATTGCTGTAGCCAAGCTTCGTGGTGTTGATAACCAAACCATCAAAGAAACTCTTTCAGCCTTTGGTGGTGTCAAACACCGTCTCCAATTTGTGGATGAAATCAAGGGTGTCAAATTCTATAATGATAGCAAGTCAACCAATATATTGGCTACTCAAAAAGCCTTGTCAGGGTTTAACAACAGCAAGGTCATTTTGATTGCAGGTGGTTTGGACCGTGGTAATGAGTTTGACGAATTGGTGCCAGACATTACTGGACTCAAGAAGATGGTCATCCTGGGTCAGTCTGCCGAACGTGTCAAACGGGCAGCAGACAAGGCTGGTGTGGCATGTGTGGATGCGACTGATATTGCTGATGCGACCCGCAAAGCCTATGAACTTGCGACTCAAGGAGACGTGGTTCTTCTCAGTCCTGCCAATGCTAGCTGGGATATGTATGCTAACTTTGAAGTACGTGGCGACCTCTTTATCGACACAGTAGCGGAGTTAAAGGAATAATATGAAAAAAATTGTCTTTACAGGTGGGGGGACGGTTGGACACGTGACCCTCAACCTTTTGTTAATGCCCAAGTTTATCGAAGATGGCTGGGAAGTCCACTATATCGGAGATAAACGTGGTATCGAACACCAAGAAATCCTCAAGTCAGGTTTGGATGTTACCTTCCATTCCATTGCGACTGGAAAATTGCGTCGTTATTTCTCTTGGCAAAATATGCTGGACGTCTTCAAAGTTGGCTGGGGAATTGTCCAGTCCCTCTTTATCATGTTACGACTGCGTCCACAGGCTCTTTTTTCAAAGGGAGGCTTTGTCTCTGTACCGCCGGTTATCGCAGCGCGTGTGTCAGGAGTGCCAGTCTTTATTCACGAATCGGACCTATCTATGGGCTTGGCCAATAAAATCGCCTATAAATTTGCGACTAAGATGTATTCAACCTTTGAACAAGCTTCAAGTTTGTCTAAGGTTGAGCATGTGGGAGCAGTGACCAAGGTTTCAGATCAAAAAACTCCAGAACCAGATGAATTGGTGGATATCCAAACCCACTTTAATCCCCAATTGCCAACTGTATTGTTTGTTGGCGGTTCTGCAGGTGCTCGTGTCTTTAACCAATTGGTGACAGACCATAAGAAAGAACTGACAGAGCGCTACAATATTATCAATTTAACTGGAGATTCTAGCCTGAACGAGTTGAGCCAAAATCTTTTTCGTGTTGACTATGTGACAAATCTCTATCAACCCTTAATGGAATTGGCTGATATTGTTGTGACACGAGGTGGCGCCAATACGATTTTTGAGCTCTTGGCCATGGCAAAATTACATGTTATTGTGCCACTTGGTCGTGAAGCTAGTCGTGGTGACCAGATTGAAAATGCAGCCTACTTTGTAAAAAAAGGTTATGCAGAAGAGCTTCAAGAAAGCGATTTGACCTTGGACAGTTTAGAAGAGAAGCTTTCTCACTTACTAAGTCACAAGGAAGACTATCAAGCCAAGATGAAGGCTTCCAAGGAATTGAAATCTCTAGCAGATTTTTATCAATTGTTGAAAAAAGATTTATCATAAGGAAAGTAAATGTCAAAAGATAAGAAAAAAGAGGGCAAAGAAATCCTCGAAGAATTTAAAGAGTTATCAGAATGGCAGAAACGAAACCAAGAATATCTAAAAAAGAAGGCTGAAGAAGAGGCGACCCTAGCTGAGGAGAAGGAAAAGGAAAGACAGGCTCGAATGGCTTCAAAATCTCAAGAGTCAGATGCAACTGAGGACCAAGAGAGTGAATCTGATCCAAAAGATCCAAAATCAGCTAAGGAAGATGCTGAAGAAAAAGTAGAAAAATCAGAAGACGTCAAAAAAGAAGTATCCAAAAAAGAAGTATCCAAAAAAGAATCAAAGTCCAAAGAGCCAAAGAAAGAGGATAAAAAGGCAGATAAAAAGCCTGTAAAGGAAAAACCGGCTAAACCGAAAATTCCAGGAGTTCATATCTGGCGGGCTATCTCGATTTTGTTTCTCAGTCTGCTTTTATTGGTTGTCTCTGCATACTTGCTCAGTCCTTATGCGACCATGAAGGATATTCGTGTTGAGGGAACAGTGCAAACTACAGCTGATGATATTCGACAGGCTTCAGGTATTCAGGATTCGGATTATACAATTAACCTTCTGCTAGATAAGGCAAAATATGAAGAGCAGATCAAGTCTAACTATTGGGTTGAATCAGCTCAGCTTGTCTATCAATTTCCAACCAAGTTTACTATCAAGGTCAAGGAATTTGATATTGTGGCCTACTATGTTTCTGGAGAAAGTCATTATCCAATTCTTTCAAGCGGTCAGCTTGAGACCAGTTCGGTCAGTTTGGTGAGTCTGCCAGAAACTTATATATCAGTTCTCTTTAATGACAGCCAACAAATCAAAACCTTTACGTCAGAACTTGCTCAAATTAGTCCAGAACTCAAGGCGGCTATCCAAAAGGTGGAACTAGCCCCAAGTAAGGTGACATCAGATCTAATTCGATTGACCATGAATGATTCGGACGAGGTCTTGGTTCCTCTATCTGAAATGAGTAAGAAACTGCCATATTACAGTAAGATTAAGCCACAATTATCAGAACCGAGTGTGATTGATATGGAAGCTGGAATTTACAGTTATACAGTGGCGGATAAATTAATTATGGAGGCTGAGGAAAAAGCCAAACAAGAGGCCAAGGAAGCTGAGAAGAAACAGAAGGAGGAAGAGAAGAAAAGACTGGAAGAACAGCAGAATAAACTAGAAGAGGAGAAGAAAAAGCTGGAGGAAGAGGGCAATCAAAACCAAACGACACGGCGTTCATCACGTCGCTAGGTTTAGCTTTTCTCCTATAGCTCTTTAGTGACCATGTTTTTACTTGACAAGTGCTAGTAGAAATAATAGAATAGTAAAAAACCTTTAAAGCAGTCTAGAGAGGCAGCTAAGGTTAGACGGTGAAAGGGTGGAGACTACCCATTTTTCGTGGAACCTTGCTGTTGGCAGGTTCCTTTTTTCGCGGCTTCTTGTGGCCAGACTCTCTCACTAGCAAAGGTAAAAGGAGAAACCTATGCGAGAACATCGTCCAGTTATTGCTCTTGATTTTCCTAGTTTTGAGGCGGTCAAGGAATTCTTAGCTCTTTTTCCAGCAGAAGAAAGCCTTTATCTAAAGGTAGGGATGGAGCTTTATTACGCAACGGGGCCTGAGATTGTATCTTACTTGAAAGGCCTGGGGCACAGTGTCTTTTTGGATCTTAAGCTGCATGACATTCCTAATACAGTCAAGTCAGCCATGAAGGTCTTGGCTCAGCTTGGTGTGGATATGACAAATGTTCATGCTGCTGGGGGTGTAGAGATGATGAAGGCTGCGCGTGAAGGTCTTGGAAGTCAAGCAAAATTGATTGCTGTAACGCAGCTGACATCAACGTCAGAAGCCCAGATGCAGGATTTTCAAAACATCCAGACCAGCCTGCAAGAGTCTGTGATTCATTATGCCAAGAAGACGGCTGAAGCGGGATTAGATGGTGTTGTTTGCTCGGCTCAGGAAGTGCAACTCATCAAGCAGGCCACCAATCCAGATTTTATCTGTCTGACACCGGGCATTCGTCCAGCAGGTGCTGCAGTTGGAGACCAAAAACGCGTCATGACGCCAGCGGATGCTTATAAAATCGGCAGTGACTATATCGTAGTGGGACGTCCCATTACTCAAGCTGAGGATCCTGTTGTAGCTTATCATGCTATCAAGGATGAATGGAACCAAGACTAGAATTAAAGAAATAGATTAGAAAAACAAAAGGAGAAGACCATGACACTTGCTAAAGATATCGCTAGCCACCTCTTGAAAATTCAAGCCGTTTACCTCAAACCAGAGGAGCCTTTCACTTGGGCATCTGGTATCAAGTCACCCATTTATACGGATAACCGTGTGACCCTTGCCTATCCAGAAACTCGTAGCTTGATTGAAAATGGTTTTGTGGATGCTATTAAAGCAGAATTTCCAGAAGTAGAAGTGATTGCAGGAACTGCAACAGCAGGAATTCCACATGGAGCTATCATTGCTGATAAGATGAACTTGCCATTTGCCTACATCCGTAGCAAACCAAAAGACCACGGAGCTGGTAATCAAATCGAAGGTCGCGTGGCTCAAGGTCAAAAGATGATAGTGGTTGAAGATCTCATTTCAACTGGTGGTTCTGTTCTTGAAGCTGTAGCAGCAGCTAAGCGAGAAGGAGCAGATGTGCTTGGAGTTGTAGCAATTTTCAGTTACCAATTGCCAAAAGCAGATAAGAACTTTGCGGATGCTGGCGTGAAATTGGTGACACTTTCAAACTACAGCGAACTCATCCACCTAGCCCAAGAAGAAGGTTACATCACACCAGAAGGATTGGACCTTCTAAAACGCTTTAAAGAAGACCAAGAAAATTGGCAAAATGCTTAAAACATAGAAAATCAGGTAGTCACTAGGATTACCTGATTTCTTTTTGTGATTTCATTGAGTATTAGTCAACTTTTCCACCTTCAACAACAAGATCATCTGCTTTAGCAGCGTCACCGTAGGTTGGGTGAAGTGTTTTTTCATAGGCCTTGTGGAAGAAGTTTTCCTTGCCTAATTTTTCAATATCTTTATTGATGAAGTCTAGCAGTTCTTGGTTTCCTTTTTGAACTGCTGCTGCGATGGTATCTGGATCACCGAGGGAAGTAATTCCTACTTCAAATCCTTTGTTTTCAAGTGCCCAAGCTAGGACTTCCGTATTGTCAGTAGAGAAGGCATCTCCACGTCCGTCAAGAAGGGCTTGGTAAGAGTCACTGTATTGGTCGTATTTTTGGAGCTTGATTTCTGGATGATTTTTTTCAAAATATGTCTCAGCAGTTGTTCCTTTTGTGACAATCAAGGTTTTACCTTCCAATTGTTTGACATCTGTAATGAGACCAGTCTTAGGCGATACGACACCAAGTGAAACTTTCATGTAAGGAAGGGCAAAATCGACTTGTTTCTTACGTTCGTCTGTTACTGTAAAGTTAGCAAGGGTAATATCCACCTTGTTTGAAATCAAGTATTCAGCACGGTTAGCAGCATCGACAGAAACGTATTTAACCTTTACACCAAGGTCTTGGGCCAGTTGGTTCCCAAGTTCGATATCGTAACCTTGGTAAGAACCATCATTGTCAACGTAACCAAACGGTTTCTTATCTCCAAACACGGCGATTCGTAGCTCACCGCTTTTTTTGATTTCATCAATAGTCCGAGCCTTGGCAGTCGTTTTTCCAGATGATGAACCAGCATTTCCACCTGAGCTACAAGCTGTGACAAAGATTAGGGCGAAGGCAAGTGCCAAAACAGTTAAGAGTGGTTTGAATAGTTTCATAAGAATCTCCTTTATAGATATGAGCCAAATTGGCTAAAGTCAAAGACGTTTAAAAATTCCTGGGCTCGTTTGGTTTGCGGATTGGTAAAGAAGGCTTGAGCTGTTCCTTCTTCAGCGATTTTCCCTTGGTCGAGGAAGATAATCCGATCGGCAATTGCTTGGGCAAACTGCATTTCATGGGTTACTAAAATCATGGTACGGCCTTCTTGGGCCAAGTCATTGATGAGTTCTAGAACCTCACGTACCATTTCTGGATCCAGCGAAGCAGTCACTTCGTCAAAAAGGATAATTTCTGGGTGCATGAGGAGAGCACGAACAATTGCAACCCGTTGCTTTTGTCCACCAGATAATTGACGGGCAAAGCTATGTTGTTTATCTAGCAAACCAACACGTTCCAGTAGTTGCAAAGCCTCTTCCGTTACTTCTTTCTTGTCTCTTCCCTGAGCCTTGATAGGACCTAGGATGAGGTTTTGTAGGACATCCAGATGGGGAAAGAGTTCATAGCTTTGAAAGACCATGCCAATCTTTTGGCGAACTAGGTGAAAATCTTTTTTATTTTCAACGATAGACTGACCATCCAGCAGGATATCTCCACCTTGAATACTTTCTAAGCCATTGAGGCAACGAAGGAGGGTACTTTTCCCACAACCAGATGGCCCCAGAATAACCACAACTTCCCCTTTTTTGATTTCTAGAGAAAGTCCTTGGAGGATGGGATTGTCTCCGAAGGATTTTTTTAGTTCCTTGATTTCTAAGATAGTTTCAGACATTTAGTTCCTCCAATGTTTTTCTAAGTGAGTGGATAGTTTGGAAATAGGAAAGCAGACTGCGAAATATAAGACTAGAATGGTTCCATAAATCCAAAAGGAAGCAGTTGGGATGGTCAAGCGATTGCTATCGATGATTTGTTGTCCAACCTTGGTAACCTCTACAACTCCAATCAATACGACTAAGGAAGTGGTTTTGATCATCCGAGTGACAAGGTTAATGGCCTGCGGTAGCAGTCTTCTCAAAACCTGTGGGATGATAATGTGGTAGTAAAGTTGAACATTGGTCAAGCCGAGCGCCTGTCCACTTTCAAACTGATGTTTAGGAAGGGAAGTGATAGCTCCACGGACCAAGTCCCCCATTTCAGCTGTTCCCCAGAGGGTAAAAACGATAATAGCTGAAGTCTCACCTGAGATATTGATATTAAAGTTTCGAGCTAATCCAAAGTAAACAATGAAGAGTAGCACCAGCTGGGGCATGATACGGATGAATTCCAGATACAATCGTGTTAAAAATCGTACGATTCTAGAATGGGAGGTCATGATGATTCCCATGACTGTTCCGAACATCATGGATAAGAGGACAGACAGGATGGATATCCCAATCGTAACGCTCAATCCCTGTAAGATTCTCAGGAGATTATTTCCCTGGAAGAGTACTTGGATTCCCGAATCCTGCATGGCGGAGCCTCCTTTCTATCCAGCTAAAGACCAGTGAGACGGGTAGCAACATGATAAGGTAAGCAACTACCAACATAGCAAGCGCAATGTCTGTTTCATAGTAGAGCCCAATCAAGTCTTTGGCGACGTACATGAGGTCGGCCAAAGCTACTGCCGAGAAAATAGAGGTTTCCTTGATGAGGAAAATGACATTGGCACTAAAAGATGGTAGAGCAACCGCTGTTGCTTGTGGAATAACCACATAGCGAAAGACCTGTACAGGTGTCAGACCGATAGCTAATCCAATCTCCTGCTGGGTTTGACTGACGGCTTCCAGCCCACTTCGGAAAGATTCTGCCATATAGGAGCCTCCTAAAAAGACCAGTCCCAGAGTAGCACAGACTTCTGAAGATAGGACAATCCCTATTCGGGGAAGTCCGAAGTAGAGAAAGAAGAGTTGAATCAAAAGGGGCGTGTTGCGTGACAATTCAATGTAGGCTGTCGCTATTTGCGCCAAAACAGGAATTCGATAATGTCGGATGATACTAACGATTAAACCGAGCAGAAAGGATCCCAGAATTCCCCAAACTGCAATATGCAAGGTTAGAAAGAATGCCTTTTGATATAGTGGTAGATATTGTTCAACAATGGACCAATCCAAAAATAGAACCTCCCATCTAGAAATAATATAGTTATTGTAGCACTTAAAAGTTCCTTTGGATAATATGTATTTTTTATTGCCGTTATAAGGATTTTTTATCATAGACAGAATCTTTCTGAAATTTCCAAACAAAATATTTGAAAAGTTTTGAAAAAAGAGTTAAGATATTTTTGTAATATACAAAGTAAACGCTTACTTATTAAGGAGGGCATTTTATGTCATACAAAACAAGCAATGCAGAAGGTCATGTAGATTTCATCAATACCTATGATTTGGAGCCAATGGCGCAACAAGTTATCCCTAAAGCAGCATTTGGCTATATCGCTAGTGGGGCGGAAGATACTTTCACTCTGCGTGAGAATATTCGTGCCTTTAACCACAAACTCATCGTTCCGCATACGCTTTGCAATGTAGAAAATCCAAGTACAGAGATTGAATTTGCAGGTGAAAAATTGTCTTCACCAATCATTATGGCGCCTGTTGCGGCCCATAAATTAGCAAACGAACAGGGTGAAGTAGCTACTGCGCGTGGTGTGCATGAGTTCGGTTCTCTTTATACAACTAGCTCTTACTCTACTGTAGACCTTCCTGAAATTACGGAAGCCCTTCAAGGGACACCTCACTGGTTCCAATTTTACTTTAGTAAGGATGACGGTATTAACCGCCACATCATGGACCGTGTGAAGGCTGAAGGTTATAAAGCGATTGTCTTGACAGCAGATGCGACTGTAGGAGGCAATCGTGAGGTGGACAAGCGCAATGGTTTTGTCTTCCCAGTTGGCATGCCGATTGTTGAAGAATATCTACCAGAAGGTGCTGGTAAATCAATGGACTTTGTTTACAAATCAGCTAAACAACGTTTGTCTCCACGTGATGTAGAATTTATCGCTGAATACTCTGGACTTCCTGTTTATGTCAAAGGGCCACAATGCCGTGAGGACGTTGAACGTTCTCTGGGTGCAGGTGCCTCTGGTATCTGGGTAACCAACCACGGTGGTCGCCAAATCGACGGTGGACCAGCTGCCTTTGATTCACTTCAGGAAGTAGCAGAAGCGGTTGACAAACGTGTACCAATCGTCTTTGACTCAGGTATTCGTCGTGGTCAACACGTCTTTAAAGCCTTGGCTTCAGGAGCAGACTTGGTAGCTATTGGCCGCCCGGTTATCTATGGCTTGGCCCTTGGTGGTAGTGTCGGTGTACGCCAAGTCTTTGAACACTTGAATGCAGAATTGAAGACAGTTATGCAGTTGTCTGGAACTCAGACTATTGAAGATGTTAAACACTTTAAACTTCGTCATAATCCATACAACCCAACCTTCCCAGTTGATCCTCGTGACTTAAAATTGTATTAATAAAACAGCTTGCCTTCACTGAATGTGGAGGTTTTTGCTTGTGTTTTAAACGTTTTAATAAAAGGAAATCATATAAAAGTCTATATAAATATATTTTCCAATCAAATATCTTGCTAGGGCTTTCATTTTTTGCTATACTGGTGCAGTAATTAAATAATAAAGACATTTGGGGTGCTTTAGGCTGAGATGATACCCATTGAACCTGATACAGTTAAGACTGGCGAAGGGAAATGTGAAACGTTTTTTCGTATGGCGAAATGAACAATCTAATCTTGTAAGTCAACTCTAATTCTTGATGGTAATTGGAGTTTTTTTGTTTATAGAAGCTGGATGAAGGTGATACAAAGCATTTAGGTAGCTCTTCTTGAACGCCCTTGATTTTCTTTAAAAAGGTCAAGTAAAACTAGGATTTTCTTGATGTTTTGTTGATTACGTACGAGTAAAGAGAGGAAAAGTAAATATGGAAACACAAGACTATGCATTTGAGCCAGGTTTGATTGTTGGAGAATTATTAAAAAGGAGTCAAGATGATTGGCAGGCTGCAATCAATCATCGTTTTGTTAAGGAACTTTTTGCGGGGACAATTGAGAATAAGGTCTTAAAAGACTACCTAATTCAAGATTATCACTTCTTTGATGCCTTCTTATCCATGCTGGGTGCTTGTGTAGCCCACGCAGACCAGCTTGAATCCAAGCTTCGTTTTGCCAAGCAACTAGGCTTTCTTGAAGCAGATGAAGACGGTTATTTTCAAAAGGCTTTCAAAGAGTTAAAAGTATCTGAGAATGACTATCTGGAAGTGACCTTGCATCCTGTAACAAAAGCCTTTCAGGAGCTTATGTATTCTGCTGTATCATCATCAGACTATGCCCATCTTTTAGTCATGCTGGTCATTGCAGAAGGTCTCTATTTAGACTGGGGTTCTAAAGATTTAGCTCTACCTGAAGCCTATATTCATTCGGAATGGATCAATCTCCACAGAGGTCCTTTCTTTGCAGAGTGGGTTCAATTTCTGGTTGACGAACTCAATCGTGTCGGGAAAAGTCGAGAAGATTTGACAGAACTTCAGCAACGCTGGAACCAAGCAGTCGCTTTAGAATTAGCCTTTTTTGATATTGGTTATGACGCTTAGAGAAGGTTTAGGATATTTACAAATTTGATGAGGTAGTTCTCTTCGAAAATCTCTTCAAACCACGTCAGCTTCACCTTAGATTATATATGTGACTGACTTCGTCAGTCTTATCTACAACCTCAAAGCAGTGCTTTGAGCAACCTGAGGCTAGATTCCTAGTTTGCTCTTTGATTTTCATTGAGCATAAATCATTCAATGTAAAAAAAATTTCTTAACGAAAGATAGAGATAAATCGAAATCAGTAGATCGTATAAAGTGAAAAGGAAGGATTTCAATATGACAAGTTTAAAATTATTAAAAGAAAAAGCACCTTTGGTCATTTGCATCACCAATGATGTAGTAAAAAATTTCACAGCAAATGGATTAGTAGCACTGGGTGCATCACCAGCTATGAGTGAGTTTCCTGCAGATTTAGAGGATTTGTTAAAGTATGCTGGTGGTTTATTAATAAACATAGGAACATTGACAGATGAAAATTGGAAATTATACCAAGCTGCTTTGAAAATTGCAGAGAAATATAATGTCCCAGCAGTTTTAGATCCTGTAGCCTGTGGAGCAGGAGAATATAGAAAAAAAGTAGCAGATGATCTAATCAACAATTATAAACTAGCAGCGATTAGAGGAAATGCTGGCGAGATTGCCTCTTTAGTGGGAATAAATGTGGCATCTAAAGGAGTAGATAGTGCAGGCGTAGATAATATTGATGAAATTGCTCTAGCAGCAAATGAGAAGTTCAATATTCCAATAGTAGTAACAGGTGAAGTGGATGCTATTGCGGTAAATGGAGAAGTGGTAACGATTCATAATGGTAGTGCCATGATGCCAAAAGTTATTGGGACAGGATGCTTGTTAGGTGCTGTAGTAGCAAGCTTTATCGGACTAGAAAAAGGTCAAGAATTGAAATCATTAGAAACAGCAATGTTGGTTTATAATATCGCTGGAGAAATGGCAGAAAAACGTCCAAATGGACATCTTCCTGGAACATTCAAAGTGGAATTTATAAATGCCTTATATGAGATTACAGATGAAGATGTAAAGGAATTCAAAAGAGTGAAGTAAAATGTTTCATAAGGAATTATTAAAACTATATTTTATTTGTGGAACGACTACTTGCCAAGGAAAAGATCTATATACAGTCGTTGAGGAAGCCTTAAAAGGTGGGATAACCTTATTTCAATTCCGTGAAAAAGGTGAGGGATCCTTAGAAGGTAAAGAAAAAGTCGAATTAGCAATTAAACTACAGAATCTTTGTAAAAAATACAATGTTCCATTTATCGTTAATGATGATATAGATTTGGCGATGGAAATTGACGCTGATGGCGTACATGTAGGACAAGATGACCTTGGAGTTGATGAAATTAGAAAATTGATGCCAGAAAAAATAATTGGTCTTTCTATAAAAAACGAGGAAGAATTTCAACAATCAAAAGTTGAATATGTAGATTATGTTGGTGTTGGTCCTGTATTTGATACCCAGTCAAAGGATGATGCTGGTGGTGCTATAGGTTATGAAGGTCTTAAATTGATGAGAAAACTATTGCCACAACTGCCCTTAGTTGCAATTGGTGGGATACAGACGAAACATATTAAAGACATTATGAAGACCAATGTTGACGGCGTTTCAATCATTTCAGCAATATCATATGCAAAAAATATAGAAAAAACTGTTCGAGAAATGAGTGAACAATAGGTATGGATCTAACCAAAGAAAGATCTGCTGTCTTTGTGAGTGCAAGTCTGTATTTCCCAGTTCAATTTCTTGAACTAGAATAAATCGTTTGTTATAATATTTATATAATTAAATAATAAAGACATTTGGGGTGCTTTAGGCTGAGATGATACCCATTGAACCTGATACAGTTAAGACTGGCGAAGGGAAATGTGAAATGGTTTTTTTTCGTATGTCGAAAAGAACTGTCTAATCTTGTAAGCTAAACTCTAATTCTTGATTGTAATTGGAGTTTTTTTGTTTATCAAAAGAGGATAGGCTGGACGTTAAGTCTTTCGGTAGCTTACCTTGAATGCCCCACTTTTCTTTAAAAAAAGGAGTTTTTTTATGTTGAAAAAATGGCAGTTAAAAGATGTTATTTTACTTGCTTTCTTGTCTATCTTTTTTGGTGGCGTTTTTGTAGGATCCGGCTATCTGTTTGATATCCTCACTCTGATTTTAGCCCCTCTTGGCTTGCAGGCCTTTGCCAATGAAATCCTCTTTGGTCTCTGGTGTATGGCTGCGCCCATTGCTGCCATCTTTGTTCCAAGAGTCGGAAGTGCAACGATTGGTGAAGTGCTAGCTGCGCTTGCTGAAGTCCTTTATGGTAGCCAATTCGGTCTAGGTGCCCTTTTGTCTGGCTTGGTTCAAGGTTTGGGAAGTGAACTTGGTTTTATCGTAACCAAGAATCGCTATGAAAGTTGGCTCTCTCTAACTGCCAATAGTATTGGGATTACGCTTGTTAGTTTTGTCTATGAATACATTAAGTTAGGTTACTACGCCTTCTCCCTTCCTTTTGTCCTTTCCTTGCTTGTAGTACGTTTTATTTCCGTCTTTTTCTTCTGTACCATCTTGGTTCGTGCCATTGTCAAACTTTATCATCAGTTTGCAACTGGAGGCAAGGCATAGATGGGGCTGGAACTACGAGCGATTCAGTCCCCAATCTTCTCTGAGCCTATTGATTTTACTTTTCATGCGCAAGCCTTTACCTTGTTAGTTGGGAGCAGTGGTTCAGGAAAATCTAGTCTTTTTCAAATGATTGCCCAAGTTAGTTCTCTTCCCTATAGCGGTCAAGTCCTGATAAATGGGAGCGAGGTCAGTCAGCTTTCTATCATCGAACGTGTCCAGACGGTTGGTATTCTCTTTCAAAATCCCAATCATCAATTTACCATGGAGAACTTGTTTGAGGAGCTGATTTTTACCTTGGAGAATACTGGGCATCCCGTTCAGGAAATTGATTCTAAAATAGCAGAGGTGGTCCAGCAATGTCGCTGCAAGGCAATATTGCACCGTCCCATCCATCACTTATCAGGTGGGGAAAAGCAAAAGGCTGCTTTGGCTGTTCTTTTTGCTATGAATCCTAGGGTCTATCTCTTGGATGAACCTTTTGCTTCCATTGATCGCAAGAGTAGGATAGAGATATTGGAGATTCTAAAAGAGTTGGTCTCTGATGGGAAGACAGTTATTTTGTGCGACCATGATTTATCTGATTATGAAGCCTATATCGACCATATGGTGGAGCTAAGAGATGGACAACTAAGGAAAGTGTTTCAAATCCCTACCTCTGAGATGACACAGGCTGTTTCAAAGGAAGTTGCTTCTAGCCCAGAACTATTCCATATGGACCGAACGACTTGTGAGCTGGATAATCGCCCCCTATTTTCAATTGCGGATTTTACATTCTACCAAGGAATTTCCTGTATCTTGGGAGACAATGGTGTCGGGAAATCAACCCTCTTTCGGTCTATTCTTCAATTTCAAAAGTATAAGGGGCGCATTACTTGGAAGGGGACAGTCCTGAAAAAGAAAAAGAGTTTGTATCGTGAGCTGACGGGTGTTGTTCAGGAAGCTGAAAAACAGTTTATCCGAGTCAGTCTGCGAGAGGAACTTCAATTAGATGGACCTGATTCTGAAAGAAATCAACTAATTTTCCAAGCTTTAGGATATTTTGATCTGGAGCAGGCGCTCGATAAGAGTCCCTATCAATTAAGTGGTGGTCAGCAAAAGATTCTTCAGCTCTTGACCATCTTGACTAGCAAGGCTTCTGTGATCTTGCTAGACGAACCTTTTGCAGGTTTGGATGATAGAGCTTGCCATTATTTTTGTCAGTGGATTCTGGAGGAGAGAAATCAAGGAAGAAGTTTTCTGATCATTAGCCATCGTTTAGATCCCTTGATCTCTGTGGTTGATTATTGGATTGAGATGACTAGTCAGGGTCTCAGTCATGTGAAAGAAGTGACAATTACCAAACCACTCATATCTCAGAGTAGCAATACCCAAGGGGAGGTGAAGTAGTATGGTCAAAGTAGCAACCCAGACACCGATTATCAGTCTCTTCTTGCTGATTTTATCCTTGGAAACATCTTTCATTCCTTCGATTGCTCTGAATCTTTCGGTAGTCGCATTTTGTATTCTCTTTATGCTCTATTACCGCCGATTTAAAGTATTGGCTTGGATGATTCTTCTTGCCATTTTGCCATCCTTTGCCAACTACTGGGCAGTTCAGTTACATGGAGATGCTTCGCAGGCAGTCATGCTTGGAACGAGGGCCTTTGTGACCGTTTGTATTGGTCTTGTCTTTGTTTCCTCTATTTCCCTAAAAGAGCTTCTCTTGTACTTGGCTCAAAAGGGGTTATCACGCTCTTGGGCCTATGCCTTGATTGTGGTATTCAATTCCTTCCCCCTCATTCAGCAAGAAATCAAGTCCCTCAAGGAAGCGTGCTTATTACGCGGTCAAGAACTACATTTTTGGTCGCCCTTGATTTACAGCAAGGTTCTGATGACAGTCTTTAGGTGGCGCCATCTTTACCTGAGAGCCCTGTCGGCGCATGGATATGACGAACATGCACAGGTGGAGAATCGCTATCGGACTTTTTATATTCCTAAAAAAACAATATTCATCTACCTGCTTTTCTTTTTATTGCTTCAAACCAGTCTATTTTTATAAAGGAGTTATTATGGAATTTACAGATATTGCGATGGAATTATCCAAGGAAGCTTGGCAGGCATCCTTTCATCATCCCTTTGTTTTACAGTTGCAAGAGGGGAATTTAGAACCTGCAATTTTCCGCTATTACTTAATTCAGGATGCCTACTATCTGAAGGCTTTTTCAGAAGCCTATCACCTCTTGGCTGAAAAGACTTCCAACCAAGAGATGAAGAGACTCTTGAAACAAAATGCTCAGAGTCTAGTGGAGGGTGAGTTATTTATCCGCCAACAATTTTTCAAGGAATTGGAAATCAGCGATCAGGAAATGGAGCAACATCCAATCGCTCCAACCTGCTATCATTATATCTCTCACATTTATCGGCAATTTGCAGAGCCAAACTTGGGCATTGCCTTTGCAAGTTTGCTGCCTTGTCCTTGGCTATATCATGATATAGGCAAATCACTTAATCTTAAACCATCACCAAATCCTCTCTACCAACAATGGATTGAAACTTATATTACGGATGAGTTGGAGCAGCAGATCAGAGAGGAAGAAGTTTTGGTCAATCAGCTCTATCGAGAAAGTGACGAGACAGACAAGAAAAAAATGCTAGATGTCTTCCACATCAGTGTTCATATGGAAGCTAAGTTTTGGGAAATGGCCTACCAACACCAGACATGGAAGAGCGATTTACAGTCTTTAGAAACAGGAGAAGAATAGAAATATGAGAAACCACCAATTACAGGTTCACAAATTAACCATTTTATCCATGATGATTGCCCTTGATGTAGTTCTTACGCCTATCTTTCGGATTGAGGGAATGGCACCTATGTCCAGTGTAGTCAATATTC
The DNA here is from genome assembly GCF_041432595.1 of Streptococcus sp. 27098_8_86. Taxonomy (GTDB): domain Bacteria; phylum Bacillota; class Bacilli; order Lactobacillales; family Streptococcaceae; genus Streptococcus; species Streptococcus pneumoniae_F. The sequence continues at coordinate 109,182 of NZ_JAPVZW010000007.1, read as the reverse complement.
TAGCAGGAATCATGATGGGACCTGTTTATGCCTTGGTTATGGCTACAGTGACAGCCTTTATCCGTATGACGACTCAAGGGATTCCGCCTTTAGCTCTCACAGGAGCGACTTTTGGAGCCCTTCTAGCAGGTCTCTTTTATAAGTATGGTCGAAAATTTCACTTTTCTGCCTTAGGAGAAATTGTGGGAACAGGTATTATTGGTTCAATTGTTTCCTATCCTGTTATGGTGCTTTTTACAGGATCAGCGGCTAAGCTTAGCTGGTTTATCTACACGCCTCGATTTTTCGGAGCAACCTTGATTGGTACAGCGATTTCCTTTATTGCCTTTCGATTTTTAATTAAGCAGGAATTCTTTAAAAAAGTGCAGGGATATTTCTTTGGTGAAAGGATAGACTGATGCAGGCATTGACAAATCCTTTTCCTCTGGAAAAGACTTCCCTCATTCACTGTATTACCAATGAAATTTCTTGTGAAATGCTGGCAAATGGGATTTTGGTTCTGGGATGTAAACCTGTCATGGCAGATGACCCTCGTGAGGTTCTCGATTTTACTAAGCAAAGCCAGGCACTCTTCATCAATTTGGGGCACTTGTCAGCTGAGAAGGAAAAAGCAATCCGTATGGCAGCTTCTTATGCAGCTCAAGCTGGTCTCCCAATGGTAGTAGATGCGGTTGGCGTAACGGCTTCAGTTATTCGTAAGGGCTTAGTCAGAGATCTTTTAGAATACAAGCCTATGGTCCTTAAAGGAAATATGTCAGAAATCCGAAGTCTTGTTGGTTTAAAGCACCATGGAGTTGGGGTTGATGCGAGTGCTAAAGATCAAGAAACTGATGATTTGCTTCAAGTCTTGAGAGACTGGTGTCAGACCTATCCTGGTATGTCATTCTTAGTTACTGGCCCCAAGGACCTCATCGTTTCAAAGAATCAGGTTGCTGTATTGGGAAATGGCTGTGCAGAATTGGACTGGATAACAGGGACAGGAGACTTGGTTGGAGCCTTAACAGCTGTTTTTCTCAGCCAAGGAAAGACAGGTTTTGAAGCTTCTTGCTTAGCAGTCTCTTATCTCAATATCTCTGCTGAGAGAATAGTTGTTCAAGGAATGGGATTGGAAGATTTTCGTTACCAAGTTCTCAATCAGCTTTCGCTCCTCAAAAGAGATGAAAACTGGCTAGATGCTATCAAAGGAGATGTTTATGAATAGAAAGGCGCTTAGACTCTATCTGGTAACAAATCGCTACCAAGATTCCGTGGAAAGCTTTCTTGAAAAGGTTGAGACGGCTTGCCGTTCAGGGGTTACTATAGTCCAATTGCGAGAAAAAAATCTTACAACCAATCAATATTATCAACTGGCAAAACAAGTCAAGGAAATAACAGATGCCTATCAGGTACCCCTGATCATCGATGATCGTTTGGATGTCTGTCTCGCGGTTGATGCTGCTGGTCTGCATATTGGCGACGATGAACTACCAGTTTCGGTTGCTCGACAAGTCTTGGGTCCTGAAAAAATCCTAGGTGTAACTGCCAAAACGGTGAAAAGAGCATTAGAAGCAGAAGAATCAGGGGCGGATTACTTGGGGACAGGAGCAATTTTCCCTACAACGACTAAGGAGAATGCCCCTATCACTCTGATTTCAACCTTGAATGATATCTGCCAAACAGTTAGTATTCCAGTTGTAGCCATTGGAGGCTTGACGTCAGAGAACATTGACCAGCTTATCGGCACGGGTATAGCTGGTGTAGCTGTCGTACGTGATTTGATGCAGGCAGAAGATATAGAAGAAAAAACACAAGCTTTTTTAACAAAGCTAGATGACATTATTTCCTAATCAAAAACTCTCTAATTCCCTTAAAGTGGGAACTAGAGAGTTTTTTTAATCTTTAAAGCTTGTATGGTTGACTGGGCCAGAACCATGACCGAGTTGAGGGGCGTCTTGGATGGCTTTCGTGATAAAGGCCTTGGCTTTATCGACTGCTTGATGGAGGGTTTTCCCCTTGGCTAGTTCAGCAGTAATCACTGCAGCAAAGGTACATCCAGTACCATGGGTGTGGCAGGTTTGAATTCTTGGGCTTTCCCAGACAAATTGGTCGTCCTTGGTAAAGAGGAAATCCTTGGCACCGCCTTCGAGATGCCCACCTTTGATGACCACAGACTGAGGACCAAATTCTTTTAAAATCAGGCGACCGGCACGCTGCATGTCTTCAGGATCATGGATTGAAAAACCAACAATCTCTTCTGCCTCAGGAAGATTGGGTGTGATGATGGTTGCAAGTGGAAGCAGGTTTGTTTTTAGGTAGCTTCTGGCACTGGTATCAATCAGGGTGTCTCCACTAGTAGCGACCATAACAGGGTCAAGGACATAGGGACAATCCAGCTTTTTAAGATAGGGCTGGATGATTTCCATGATTTCGGTAGTTGCCAACATTCCAGTTTTTACAGCCTGAGGTGGAATATCCGAAAAGACACTGTCTAATTGGGCTTTCAACATTTGAGGAGAAACGTGCTCGATTAGCTGAACACCTCTGGTATTTTGAGCGACAAGACTGGTCACAACGGCCATTCCATAGACATCTCTAGCTTGGAACGACTTTAAGTCAGCCATAATGCCAGCACCACCACTAGGGTCAGTACCTGCAATGGTTAAAGCAACGGGTAAATAAGTCATCTAAAACCTCCCAACCAACTGAAGTTTGTATTCTTAAGAACAAGCTAGTCTGTTTTAGAAAGGCAATAGAAGACTGCTAGTCCCCATTATCATTTCCACTTCCATCAGCTAGCATTACCTAGATTGAGTCAAAGGGTCTAACAGTCGTTAATCTCAGCTTTACGCACCCCTAGTGGTTGTTTTCTTTTTTCTTTAGTATAGCATATTTTTATAGTTTATATAGTAAGATTTGACTGAAAATCCTTTATCAAATGGTTAAAATTCAATTTTTAAAAGAAAAGATTAATTTCATAGTTGACAAATGTAGATTTTAAGAGTATACTGATAATTGTAATTGACAAATGTAGATTTTGGAGGTGTGATTATGCAGATTTCAGATGCAGAATGGCAGGTTATGAAGATTATTTGGATGCAAGGAGAGCAGACCAGTTCAGATTTGATTAGGGTTCTGGCGGAGCGGTTCGACTGGTCCAAGTCGACCATTCAAACTCTTTTGGCTCGTTTGGTTGAGAAAGAGTGTCTGACAAGGAAAAAAGAAGGCAAGTTCTTTGTCTATTCAGCCCTTTTAACTTTGGACCAAAGTCGGGATTTACTTGTCCAAGATATCAAGGACAAGGTTTGTTCTCGTAGGATTAAGAACTTGTTGGCTGATTTGATTGCTGAATGTGATTTTACTCAGGCTGACTTAGAAGACTTGGAAACTGCGATTTCTAAGAAGAAATCAAGCGCTGTAACAGAAGTAAAATGTAATTGTATGTAAAGGAGACGTCATGTTAAATAGCGTTGTAACTATTATTTGTATTGCCCTTATCGCGTTTATCTTGTTTTGGTTTTTCAAAAAGCCTGAAAAATCTGGACAAAAGGCCCAGCAAAAAAACGGCTACCAAGAGATTCGAGTGGAAGTCATGGGGGGCTATACGCCTGAGTTGATTATCCTCAAGAAATCAGTGCCAGCCCGCATTATCTTTGACCGCAAGGATCCTTCACCATGTTTGGACCAAATTGTTTTTCCAGATTTTGGTGTACATGCGGACCTGCCAATGGGTGAAGAGTATGTAGTGGAAATCACGCCTGAGCAGGCTGGAGAGTATGGTTTCTCTTGTGGAATGAATATGATGCACGGCAAGATGATTGTAGAATAGGAGAATGATATGACTGAAATTGTAAAAGCAAGTCTTGAAAATGGTGTTCAAAAAATTCGTATCACGGCAGACAAAGGCTACCATCCAGCTCATATACAGCTTCAAAAAGGGATTCCAGCTGAGATTACCTTTCATCGAGTAACTCCTTCAAACTGTTACAAGGAAATTCTGTTTGAAGAAGAAGGCATCTTGGAACCAATCGGCGTAGATGAGGAGAAAGTCATTCGTTTTACACCTCAAGAATTAGGTCAACATGAATTTTCTTGTGGTATGAAGATGCAAAAGGGAAGTTATACAGTTGTTGAGAAGACTCGAAAATCTCTATCACTTTTACAGCGTTTTTGGATTACTAGTATCTTTACTGTGCCTCTTGTGATCCTCATGATTGGGATGTCGACAGGAGGAATTAGTCACCAAGTCATGCGTTGGGGCACCTTTTTGGCCACAACACCGATTATGCTAGTAGCAGGTGGTCCTTATATCCAAAGTGCTTGGGCTAGTTTTAAAAAGCACAATGCCAACATGGATACCTTGGTTGCTCTGGGAACCCTAGTGGCCTATTTCTATAGCTTAGTTGCCCTCTTCGCTGGTCTCCCAGTTTACTTTGAAAGTGCTGCATTTATCTTCTTCTTCGTTCTTATGGGAGCTGTTTTTGAGGAGAAAATGCGGAAAAATACTTCCCAAGCTGTGGAGAAATTACTTGACTTGCAGGCTAAAACAGCAGAGGTATTGCGAGATGAACGCTATGTTCAAGTTCCCTTGGACCAAGTCAAGGTAGGTGACCTGATTCGAGTGCGTCCCGGTGAAAAGATTGCGGTTGATGGTGTCGTAGTAGAAGGTATCTCTAGTATTGATGAGTCTATGGTGACAGGTGAGAGTCTGCCTGTGGACAAGACAGTTGGAGATACCGTCATTGGTTCAACCATCAATAATAGTGGAACACTTGTTTTTAGAGCAGAAAAAGTTGGTTCAGAGACTGTTTTGGCTCAGATTGTGGATTTTGTGAAGAAAGCTCAGACCAGTCGTGCGCCGATTCAGGACTTGACGGATAAGATTTCAGGGATTTTTGTCCCAGCAGTTGTCATTTTAGGGATTGTGACCTTTTGGGTTTGGTTCGTCTTGCTCAGGGATAGTGTAGTTGTGCTTGGAGCGAGCTTTGTGTCTTCGCTTCTCTATGGAGTAGCAGTTCTGATTATTGCCTGCCCTTGTGCATTGGGACTTGCAACACCGACAGCCCTTATGGTGGGGACAGGTCGCAGTGCCAAGATGGGAGTTCTCCTCAAAAATGGAACGGTTCTACAGGAAATCCAGAAAGTTCAAACTATCGTCTTTGATAAGACCGGAACTTTGACTGAAGGGAAACCTGTGGTCACAGATATCATCGGCGACGAAGTAGAAGTGCTTGGATTGGCAGCTTCCTTGGAAGAAGCTTCTCAACACCCACTGGCTGAAGCCGTTGTGAAACGAGCGAGTGAAGCTGGACTTGAGCTTCAAACTGTTGAAAATTTCCAAGCCTTGCACGGAAAAGGTGTCTCAGGGCAAATCAATGGAAAACAAGTTCTGCTTGGAAATGCTAAAATGCTGGATGGCATGAACATTTCTAGCACTTATCAAGAAAAACTAGAAGAACTGGAAAAAGAAGCTAAGACAGTTGTGTTCTTGGCTGTTGAGAATGAAATCAAAGGCTTGCTTGCTCTGCAAGATATTCCCAAGGAAAATGCCAAGCTTGCCATCAGTCAGTTGAAAAAGCGTGGTCTTAAAACAGTCATGCTGACAGGAGACAATGCTGGTGTGGCGCGTGCTATAGCCGATCAGATCGGAATCGAAGAGGTCATTGCAGGTGTCTTACCAGAAGAAAAAGCCCATGAAATTCATAAACTACAAGCAGCTGGGAAAGTAGCCTTTGTTGGGGACGGTATCAATGACGCTCCTGCCCTCAGTGTAGCAGATGTGGGGATTGCTATGGGAGCTGGAACAGATATTGCTATCGAGTCAGCAGATTTAGTGTTGACAACCAATAACCTCCTAGGCGTGGTTCGTGCCTTTGACATGAGTAAGAAAACCTTTAATCGAATTCTGCTCAATCTTTTCTGGGCCTTTATCTACAATGTCGCCGGAATTCCGATTGCAGCAGGAGTCTTTTCAGGTGTTGGACTGGCCCTCAATCCAGAACTGGCAGGTCTAGCTATGGCCTTTAGTTCTGTATCTGTTCTGACTAGTTCACTCTTACTAAACTTTAGTAAAATAGATTAAAAGCGGGCTTGCTCGCTTTTTATACTCTTCGAAAATCTCTTCAAACCACGTCAGCTTTATCTGCAACCTCAAAGCTGTGCTTTGAGCAACCTACGACTAGCTTTCTAGTTTGCTCTTTGATTTTTATTAAGTATTATAAAACAGAAACTAAAAACGTTTTCAAACTGTACTGTAATAGAGAATAAAAACTTCTGAGCAGATTCTTAGTAAAGTCAAAATAAATGTGATAAATTAGTATTGTAAAAATTTACTGAAACGTTTTCAAAAACTATATGAAACCTTTTTTAGTAGATTTAAAAATATTTGAAGGAGAGTTATCATTATGACTCAAGGGAAAATTACTGCATCTGCAGCAATGCTTAATGTATTGAAAACATGGGGCGTAGACACAATCTACGGTATCCCATCAGGAACACTCAGCTCATTGATGGACGCTTTGGCTGAAGACAAAGACATCCGTTTCTTGCAAGTTCGCCACGAAGAAACAGGTGCTCTTGCAGCGGTTATGCAAGCTAAATTCGGTGGTTCAATCGGGGTTGCAGTTGGTTCAGGTGGTCCAGGTGCGACTCACTTGATTAACGGTGTTTACGATGCAGCTATGGATAACACTCCATTCCTAGCAATCCTTGGATCACGTCCAGTTAACGAACTCAACATGGATGCTTTCCAAGAATTGAACCAAAACCCAATGTACAACGGTATCGCTGTATATAACAAGCGTGTAGCTTACGCTGAGCAGTTGCCAAAAGTTATTGACGAAGCTTGCCGTGCTGCAGTTTCTAAAAAAGGTCCAGCTGTTGTTGAAATCCCAGTAAACTTCGGTTTCCAAGAAATCGACGAAAACTCATACTATGGATCAGGTTCATACGAGCGTTCATTCATCGCTCCTGCTTTGAACGAAGTTGAAATCGACAAAGCTGTTGAAATCTTGAACAATGCTGAACGTCCAGTTATCTATGCTGGTTACGGTGGTGTGAAAGCTGGTGAAGTGATCACTGAATTGTCACGTAAAATCAAAGCACCAATCATCACAACTGGTAAAAACTTTGAAGCTTTCGAATGGAACTATGAAGGTTTGACAGGTTCTGCTTACCGTGTTGGTTGGAAACCAGCCAACGAAGTGGTCTTTGAAGCAGACACAGTTCTTTTCCTTGGTTCAAACTTCCCATTTGCTGAAGTTTACGAAGCATTCAAGAATACTGAAAAATTCATCCAAGTTGATATCGACCCTTACAAACTTGGTAAACGTCATGCCCTAGACGCTTCAATCCTTGGTGATGCAGGTCAAGCAGCGAAAGCAATCCTTGACAAAGTAAACCCAGTTGAATCTACTCCATGGTGGCGTGCAAACGTTAAGAATAACCAAAACTGGCGTGATTACATGAACAAACTCGAAGGTAAAATTGAGGGTGAATTGCAATTGTATCAAGTTTACAATGCAATCAACAAACATGCTGATCAAGACGCTATCTACTCAATCGACGTAGGTGACACTACTCAAACATCTACTCGTCACCTTCACATGACACCTAAGAACATGTGGCGTACATCTCCACTCTTTGCGACAATGGGTATTGCCCTTCCTGGTGGTATCGCTGCTAAGAAAGACAATCCAGATCGCCAAGTATGGAACATCATGGGTGACGGTGCATTCAACATGTGCTACCCAGACGTTATCACAAACGTTCAATACGACCTTCCAGTTATCAACGTTGTCTTCTCAAATGGTAAATATGCCTTCATCAAGGACAAATACGAAGACACAAACAAACACTTGTTTGGTTGTGACTTCCCTAATGCTGACTATGCGAAAATCGCTGAAGCTCAAGGAGCTGTTGGATTTACAGTTGACCGTATCGAAGACATCGATGCAGTTGTTGCAGAAGCTGTTAAATTGAACAAAGAAGGTAAAACTGTTGTGATCGATGCTCGCATCACTCCACACCGTCCACTTCCAGTAGAAGTACTTGAATTGGATCCAAAACTTCACTCAGAAGAAGCAATCAAAGCTTTCAAGGAAAAATACGAAGCAGAAGAACTCGTACCATTCCGCCTCTTCTTGGAAGAAGAAGGGTTGCAATCACGAGCAATTAAATAATTTCTCTCGTCGAAAATCAAATGTAAACTGTGTTATCTTCACCTTGCCGTACTCCAGTACTGCCTGCGGTTTGATGCCTTGTTTGTTCTTTGATTTTCATAGAGAGAAACTTGAAAAGATCGGAGCAATCCGGTCTTTTTCTGGAGGATAGTAAATGAATTTAAATCAATTAGATATTATCGTTTCAGATGTTCCCCAAGTCTGTGCTGACTTGGAGCGTATTTTGGATAAAAAATCCGATTATGTTGATGACAGTTTTGCTCAATTTACGATTGGCAGTCACTGTCTGATGTTGTCCCAAAATCATTTGATTCCTTTGGAAGATTTTCAGTCAGGAATCATTCTTCATATCGAGGTTGAGGATCTAAATCAGAATTACCAACGTTTAAAAGAGATCAGTGTCGAGGTTTTACACGGTATTTGTGAAACGGATTGGGGAACAGAATCCTTGCTTGTAAAAGGTCCAGCTGGTCTAGTGATTGATTTTTATCGTATGAAATAAGGGTATAGTAGAGTTTGATTGCCAACAAAAGTTATAGCATAAGAGGGGATTTCGTTACTATTTTTATAAAATCTTCTCCCTACTTTATAAGATGTGAAAAAGAGTTCAACTGAAACTCTTTTTTTGCTATAATGAAGTGAGAAAAACAGACAGGAGAATAAGATGTCAGAACCATTATTTTTACAATCAGTTATGCAAGAAAAAATCTGGGGTGGTACCAAGCTACGTGATGAGTTTGGTTATGACATCCCAAGTGAAAAAATTGGCGAATACTGGGCCATCTCAGCTCATCCAAATGGAGTTTCTAAGGTGGCAAATGGTCGTTACGAGGGAACAGACTTAGCAACTTTGTATGCAGAACACCGTGAATTGTTTGGCAATCGTCCAGAACCTGTATTTCCGCTTTTGACAAAGATTCTGGATGCCAACGACTGGCTCAGTGTCCAAGTTCACCCAGACGATGCCTATGGACTGGAGCATGAAGGCGAACTCGGAAAAACAGAATGCTGGTACATTATCGCAGCGGATGAAGGTTCAGAGATTATCTACGGTCACAATGCTAAGTCAAAAGAAGAACTCCGCCAGCAAATCGAGGATAAAAACTGGGATGCCTTGCTGACAAAAGTACCAGTTAAAGCTGGAGATTTCTTCTATGTACCAAGTGGCACTATGCATGCTATTGGTGCGGGCATCTTGATTCTTGAAACCCAACAATCTAGCGACACCACCTATCGCGTCTATGACTTTGACCGTAAGGATGATAATGGTAACTTGCGTGAACTTCACCTTGAAAAATCCATTGATGTTTTGAACATCGGCGAGCCTGCAAATAGCCGTCCTGTAACTGTTAAAGCAGATGATTTGCGTTCCACTCTCCTTGTATCCAATGATTTTTTTGCAGTTTACAAGTGGGAAATCACTGGAAAAGTTGATTTTGAGAAGACAGCTGATTACAGCTTATTCAGCGTCTTAGCTGGTCAAGGTCAACTGACTGTTGACGGAAAAAACTATCCAATCCAAAAAGGTAGCCACTTTATCCTACCAAGTGATGTTGAAGCTTGGACTCTGGAAGGGCAAGGTTTGGAATTGATTGTTAGTCATCCATAAAAAAGAAAGGGCCTGAGTTCACTACTCAAGTCCTTTTTGATTACATAAATTGGGCGATAAAGACCACGATGATGATGATTGGAATGATGAAACGAAGAAGGAAGAGCCAGACTTGGAACAGTCCCTGTTTCCATGCTCTTTCATCGAGATGCAGTTCCTCCATAGCAAGTGTCTTCTTAAAGATGTAGCTAGTAAAGAGTGAAAGGCAGAGAGCTCCGAATGGCATAAGGAGATTGGAAACCAAGAAGTCCATAGCGTCAAAGAAGGTCTTCCCAAAGATGTGAACATCCGCCATGACACCGTAAGATAGGGCTGAAGGAATTCCAAAGACAAAGGTCAAAATTCCTAAAATGGCACTCCACATGGCACGCTTGCTGTTGTCTTGGTTGGTGATATTGCCTACATTGATTTCCAGCATAACGACGGAAGAAGTGACTGTCGCAAAGAGGAAGAGCAAGAGGAAGAGGATGTAGAAAATGGTTCCAAAAGGCATCTTGTCAAAGAGTTGAGGCAAGACGATAAAGAGCAGGCTCGGTCCCCCTTCAGATTGTATATTGAAGGCTGACATGGCTGGGAAAATGGCTAGACCCGCCATGATAGATACTGAGATATTCATGGCTACGATGGAGATTCCTGATTGGACCAGATTGGTTTTCTTATCCAAATAAGAAGCATAGGTCAGCATGGCTGTAACTCCTAGTGAGAGGGCAAAGAAAGATTGTCCCAGAGCATAGAGGAGACCAGCACTGGTCAGTTTTGAAAAGTCTGGTTTGAGGAAGTAAAGAACCCCTTCCATGGCATTTGGCAAACTGAGAGAACGACCGATGATGACGACAAAGATGATAAAGAGCAGAGGCATCATGACTTTCGAAGCTCTTTCAATCCCTTTTTGAACCCCACGTGATACAATGAAGATATTCAATAGGATAAAGGCTGCTTGAGCTCCAAGGGCAATGACTGGATTTGAAATGATGGAAGTAAATAACTGAGCATAATCCCCCGTTCCACCAATTTGGAACAATTTTCCAAACTCAATGCCTAGATAGACTAAAATCCATCCTCCGATAACACTGTAAAACGATAAGAGGATAAAGAGGGCAAAGGCACCAATCCAACCGATAAAGTTGTACTTACTATTCTTACCAAGTTTTCCAAAGGTTTTAATCCCAGAGACACCAGCGCTTCGGCCGAGGGCAAATTCAGCTAGCAAAAGAGGGAAACCGATTAAAATAGTGGAGATGAGAAAGACCAGTAAAAAGCCTCCTCCACCGTTAGCAGCAGTCATGTAAGGGAATTTCCAAACGGCACCAAGTCCGATGGCTGAACCAGCAGATGCTAGGATAAAGCCCAGTTTAGAACCCCATTGAGATTTTTCAGACATAGTTAAACTCCTAAAATTAGTATTACAAAAGAAAAAGCTACTGCCCTTGGCAAATAGCCTCATACGTACTCAAAATGAGCTTTTCTTTTGATTGATAGACTTGACTATCCTATCATGTTTTCTAAGGTCTGTCAAGAAAACCATTTTCATGTTATGATAAAGTTAAAAAATTTCGCAAAAACGCTTGACTCTGACCTAAGGGGAGGGGTTATACTATAAATGTAAGGAGGAAATCATGTACCATATAAAAGAAGCTGCGCAGCTTTCGGGTGTCTCTGTCAAGACCCTGCACCACTACGATAAGATAGGACTTTTGGTTCCTTTAAAGTCGGAAAACGGCTATCGAACCTATAGCCAAGAGGATTTGGAGCGACTTCAGGTTATTCTGTATTACAAATATCTAGGTTTTTCTTTAGAAAAAATAGCAGAGCTATTAAAGGAAGAAAGGACAGATTTATTGCCCCACTTGACCAGGCAGTTGGACTATTTGACTCGAGAAAGGGAACATCTGGATACCTTGATTTCCACCTTGCAGAAAACCATTCAAGAACAAAAAGGAGAAAGAGAAATGAGCATTCAAGAGAAATTCGCTGGATTTAACTACCAAGACCATCAAAAATACCACCAAGAGGCGGTAGAAAAGTATGGACAAGAAGTCATGGACCAAGCGCTGGAGCGCCAAAAAGGTCACGAAGACGAGGCTACGGCTGCCTTTAACCAAGTCTTTCAAGCCTTGGCACAAAACCTTCAAGCTGGTCTGACTGAAACAGCAGACGAAAACCAAGAAGAAGCAGCCAAACTCTTGCAAGCTATTCGTACTTATGGATTTGACTGCTCTATTGAGGTATTCGGTCATATCGGTAAAGGCTATGTCTACAACCCAGAGTTTAAGGAAAACATTGACAAATTTGGACCTGGAACAGCCCAGTACACATCAGATGTCATTGCCCACTATGTCCAAACTCAGACAAAATAAAATCGGAGGAGTATTCTTCCGATTTTTACTAAATTTAAGTACTACTTGCTTAATAATTTTTCTACCACATTTAGTTTTCGCATGGTCAAATCTACATTGAAAAGTTTTTCAAGATAGTTAGTATTGAGCTTTTTTTGTTTTGCAGTTCTAGGGAGATAGAGGTAGAGACAGTGGTTACCGACACAAATTTCTTCTTCGCCGTAATCCATTTTTAATTTTTCTAAAGGGAGACTTTGAATAGGTTCTTGATAAAAAATCACGTGTATACGGTCATAAAGATAGTGTTCTCCAAACGGGTTTTCTTGGACAATTTTTTCAAAATCATCCTTATTCTTAATGATTATTTTGAGATCAGCTCCAATTTTTTCCTTTATTAGAGTATGAACCTGTTCTCGTATTTTTTCTAAGGCTAAGTTACTTTCAAGAATGATATTCCCACTTTGAATATAGGTTCGAACTTGTTGAAAACCAGCTTCTGTTAAGATATCTACTAGATAAGACATTTTAGGGATAGCATTTTTTCCATTAGGAGTAACTCCCCTTAACAAGATAATATGTTGCAAAGGACTTCCTTTCTTTTGGGGCTGATTTAGCCATTGAATAATTTAGATTTAGATTGGGTTTGATCCTGCCACCCAGCCAGTGCAGAGGGCAGAAGTGATGTTAAAGCCACCCGTGTGGGCGTTGATATCCAGTACCTCGCCAGCAAAGTGGAGTCCAGAAACTAGCTTACTTTCCAGAGTTTTGGGATTGATTTCCTTGAGACTGACACCCCCTTTGGTAACAAAGGACTTGGCCAGGGACATTTTGCCAGTCATAGGGATTTTGAGGGCCTTGATAGACTGGAGAAGTTGTTCTCGTTCCTTTTCAGTCAGTTGTTTGACTTTTTCAGGATAGCCTTGCACAAAAAATTCTGCCAAGCGTTCTGGAAGCAAAGTTTTTAAAGCATTTTTCAAGGATTTTTCTCGATTTTCTTCTAGAAAAGCAGCTAAGTCCTTCTCAGAAAGTTGAGGCAAAACATCCAGTGAGAGAACCTCCCCACTCTTGACAAAACTAGACATACGCAGAGCAGCAGGGCCAGACAAACCAAAGTGGGTAAAGAGCAGATCGTGAGTGATGACATGCTTGCCATAACTTAGTGTCACATCGTCCAATGAAATTCCTTGCAAGGCCTTGTGTGGAAAATCTGTCAACAAAGGACTTTCAGCAGCCTCAAGCTCGGTAATGGTGTGTTTAAAATGACGGGCAATCTCATGTCCAAAACCAGTCGAACCAGTCGAAGGATAGGATTTTCCACCAGTTGTGACAATGAGTTTCTCACAAGTGAAGCTTTGGTCTGCGGACTTAAGGACAAACTGGTCATCTATCTTTTTAACCGCAACAATTTCGGTTTGAGTGAGAACTTGTCCACTTAGCTCAGTGATTTTCTTTTCTAAAGCTTCGATAATGGTTCGCGATTTGTCGCTGGCCGGAAAGACGCGGCCGTGGTCTTCGACCTTAAGTTTAACACCATTTTCTGTAAAAAAGTTAATGATATCATGGTTATCAAACTGGGAGAAGACACTGTAGAGAAAGCGCCCATTTCCAGGGATTCCAGCTAGTAGGTCATCTAGAGTTCCATTGTTGGTGACATTGCAACGTCCCCCACCAGTACCAGCTAATTTTTTTCCAAGTTTCCGATTTTTTTCGATGAGGAGGGTTTTCTGACCATAAAAGCTACTGGAAATCGTAGCCATCATGCCAGCAGGACCTCCACCGATGACGATAGTATCAAAATGTTTCATAGCTCTATTGTACCACAAAAAAACAAGAGATGATGGTCACCTCTTGTCAAGAATGCAATTAATCAATTTCATATCCCATCAGCAAACCGCCATCTTCTGCATAGAAACTGCAGAGACCAGATGTTGGGAGAATTTTAATATCCGCCTGTGGGAAATTTTCACGAATTCGCTCTGAAAGCTGTTGGCAACATTTCTCGTTATTGCGTTGGGCCATGACAATACGGCCACCAGCATATCCAGCTTTAATGATTTCATCATAGGCAGCTTGAACTGATTTCTTTGGTCCTCTTGCTTTTTGTAGCAACTCAAGGGTTCCAGTTTCACTAGCTTCTCCGACCATACGGATGTTGAGAAGACCAACGACCGTACCGATAAGCTTGCTCAAACGGCCGTTCTTCACCAAGTTATCGACTTTAGCTAGGACAAAGAGCAACTTGGTTTTTTCTTGATAGGCGGTGATAGCTTCAACCACTTCTTCAAAAGATAAGCCCTGGTCAATCAAGTCATTCAATTTTTCTACGAGTAGGTCAACCTCACCACCAGCAGACAAACTATCAATCACATGAATCTTAGTGTCAGGATGGTCTTCCAGATAAATATTCTTTGCTAGTTGCGCACTATTGTGACTGCCAGAAAGAGTACCAGTGATGGTTACTAGGAAAATGTTTTTGGCTCCTTCAAATGCTCGCAAATAATCATCTGGGCTTGGACAAGCTGATTTTGAAGCTTCTGCAGTTGCATACATGGTTTCCATCATTTGATCAATGTCAAGATTGGCATCATCAACAAAGACCTGATCAGCTACTTGAATGGTTAAGGGAACACTCACAAAGGTTGTGTCAATAGCTGGTGCTTCCAGTTGACGATAATCACAACCAGAGTCAGCAATAATCTTCCAAGTCATAGAAATTCTCCATCTTTGTCAGTTATACATTGACAAAGGTTCTGTCTTTTTTTACAATTATATCATGAAAGCCCTTGAAACAAAAGCCTCATCCGTCTGTTGTGACAAGTAGAAAGAAAATGTTATGTCTGAACGTAGAATCTCTGAAAAATCTCTTGAAAATCTCAGAAAATCAAACCAAGAATCCAATTTATTAACTAGAGAAGCCATCGAAACAGCCCTCTTGCAACTCTTGGAAAAAAAGGACTTGACCAAGATTAGTATTTCTGAATTGGTCAAACGTGCAGGCGTTTCGCGTGCGGCCTTTTATCGCAATTATGATTCCAAAGAGGAGATTTTAGAAAGTGTCTTTAAACGAACTGTCCACAATATTATGGAACAGTTGCATCATTATGATTTAAAGACAGACCTTTATCTGGTCTGGGTTCACCTTTTCCGAGAAGCAAGAAAGGAAGCCAGAGTGATTCAACTGGCCTTAGATTACCATCTGGAAAAAATCTTTGTCCAAGCCATGCAGGAGTTTCTGGAAAAATACCATGGAAAATCAAAAGGTGTCAGCTCTTATCTTCATTCCTTCTGGAGTTCAGCCATCGTCTCAGTCCTTTTAAAATGGATCAAGGATGGCATGAAGGTACCTGCTGAAAAGATTGCGGATTTACGGTTACCATTTTTTAAAAAATAGAGAAAAAGGAGAAGAGATATGACTGAAAAAAGACTAGCATGGGATGAGTATTTTGCAGCCCAAGCCTTACTAATTGCCAATCGTTCCACTTGTAAACGTGCCAAAGTGGGCGCGATTCTGGTAAAAGATAATAAGGTTATTTCCACTGGTTACAATGGTTCGGTGTCAGGAACCGAGCATTGTATTGACCACGAATGTCTGGTCATCGAAGGCCACTGTGTTCGCACCCTTCACGCTGAGGTCAATGCTATCCTTCAAGGTGCAGAACGTGGTGTTCCTAAAGGCTTTACAGCCTATGTAACCCATTTTCCTTGTCTGAATTGTACCAAACAATTACTGCAGGTCGGTTGTAAGCGCGTGGTTTATATCAACCAGTACCGAATGGACGATTATGCCCAATACCTTTATCAAGAAAAGGGAACAGAATTAACCCATTTACCACTTGAGACAGTGCAGGCAGCTCTTAAAGAGGCGGATCTAATGTAAAAATTATCAAAAATAAATGGTTTGGAAAGATTTTTAAACCGTTTTTTGGTATAATAAGAAGAATAAATTGAAAGAAGGAATTCTAAAAATGGCAAAAATTGAAGTTATTAATCATCCACTGATTCAACACAAATTGTCAATCTTGCGTCGTACAGATACTTCTACAAAAGCTTTTCGTGAGCTAGTAGATGAGATTGCAATGTTGATGGGGTATGAAGTACTTCGTGATCTTCCACTTGAAGATGTGGAAATCGAAACACCAATTACAAAAACAGTTCAAAAACAATTGGCAGGTAAGAAATTGGCCATCGTTCCAATCTTGCGTGCAGGTATCGGGATGGTTGATGGACTCTTGAGTTTGGTTCCAGCTGCTAAGGTTGGTCACATCGGTATGTACCGTGATGAAGAAACACTTCAACCAGTTGAGTATTTGGTGAAATTGCCTGAAGATATTGACCAACGTCAAATTTTTGTCGTAGATCCAATGTTGGCAACAGGTGGCTCAGCAATCTTGGCTGTTGATTCTCTTAAAAAACGTGGCGCATCAAATATCAAATTTGTCTGCCTTGTATCTGCTCCAGAAGGTGTAAAAGCCCTTCAAGAAGCTCATCCAGATGTAGAAATCTTTACAGCAGCCTTGGATGAACGCTTGAACGAACACGGTTATATTGTTCCAGGTCTTGGAGATGCTGGAGACCGCTTGTTCGGTACAAAATAACATCGAAAAGAAGAATGACTTGGAAAAGTATTTCCAGTCGTGAAAGGGGGTTGAATTTTTGTTTCTGTCTAATGAAGGCAGAGCAAAAATTTGACCTTTTTTGACCTAGATATTATAATAGTCTTATCCTCAGTCATTTGACCAACAAAATTAAAACTCAAAAGGAGAAATAAATGATTCCTGTAGTTATTGAACAAACAAGCCGTGGAGAACGCTCCTACGATATTTACTCACGTCTTCTCAAAGACCGCATCATTATGCTGACAGGCCCAGTTGAAGACAACATGGCCAACTCTGTTATTGCCCAATTGCTTTTCTTGGATGCCCAAGATAGTACAAAAGATATTTACCTTTATGTCAATACACCTGGTGGTTCAGTTTCAGCTGGTTTAGCAATCGTTGATACCATGAACTTTATCAAGGCAGATGTCCAAACTATCGTTATGGGTATGGCTGCATCTATGGGAACAGTCATTGCATCAAGTGGAGCAAAAGGCAAACGTTTCATGCTTCCAAATGCTGAATACATGATTCACCAACCAATGGGTGGTACAGGTGGTGGTACTCAACAAACCGATATGGCGATCGCTGCAGAACACTTGCTTAAAACTCGTAATACCTTGGAAAAAATCTTGGCTGAAAATTCAGGTCAGTCAATCGAAAAAGTTCACGCAGATGCAGAACGCGATAACTGGATGAGCGCACAAGAAACACTTGAATATGGCTTTATTGATGAAATCATGGCCAACAATTCATTGAATTAATGATCAAAGAAGGCAAACTCGACTGGGTTTGCTTTTTTTGGTATAATAGGGAGAGATTTCTTAGAAAGAGGATTTATCATGTTTGAAAAAGTCAATCGATCTGGCTTGATTATCTATCTTTACTATAATCGGGATGCCAAAAAACTGCAGGATTATGGAGATATTACCTATCATTCCAAGAAACATCGTTACTTACAACTCTATGTTCCAACAGAGAATCTAGAGAGTGTAGTTGAGAGATTAGGTAAGGAAAGATTTATCAAAAAAGTTAGAGCTTGTCATATTCAAGAGCTGGAAACACCCTTTGTGGGTAATCTCTATCGAGAGGAAAACGTTATCATCGAAAAAGTTCAAGAAAAGTGTTGACAATTTTCTGATAATTCGGTATATTCTTAACATGCTATTTATTTAAGAAATAAGGAGACAAAAAAAGATGAAGAAAAAATTTGCCCTATCGTTTGTGGCGCTTGCAAGTGTAGCACTTCTTGCAGCCTGTGGAGAAGTGAAGTCTGGAGCGTCAAATGCTGCTGGTAATTCAGTAGATGAAAAGACAATCAAAATCGGATTTAACTTTGAAGAAACTGGTGCCGTAGCAGCCTACGGAACATCTGAACAAAAAGGTGCCCAACTTGCTGTTGATGAAATCAATGCCGCAGGTGGTATCGATGGAAAACAAATCGAAGTAGTTGATAAAGATAACAAGTCTGAAACAGCTGAGGCGGCTTCAGTAACAACTAACCTTGTAACCCAATCTAAAGTATCAGCAATCGTAGGACCTGCGACATCTGGTGCAACTGCAGCTGCGGTAGCTAACGCTACAAAAGCAGGTGTTCCATTGATTTCGCCAAGTGCGACTCAAGATGGATTGACTAAAGGTCAAGATTACCTCTTTATCGGAACATTCCAAGATAGCTTCCAAGGAAAAATTATCTCAAACTATGTTACTGAAAAATTAAACGCTAAGAAAGTTGTTCTATACACTGACAACGCCAGCGACTATGCTAAAGGTATTGCCAAAGCCTTCCGTGAAGCTTACAAAGGTGAAATCGTTGCAGATGAAACTTTCGTAGCAGGTGACACAGACTTCCAAGCAGCCCTTACAAAAATGAAAGGGAAAGACTTTGATGCTATTGTTGTTCCTGGTTACTACACTGAAGCTGGTAAAATTGTAAACCAAGCGCGTGGTATGGGAATTGACAAACCAATCGTTGGTGGTGATGGATTCAACGGTGAAGAGTTTGTACAACAAGCAACTCCTGAAAAAGCATCAAACATCTACTTTATCTCAGGCTTCTCAACTACTGTAGAAGTTTCTGCTAAAGCAAAAGCCTTCCTTGAGGCTTACCGTGCTAAGTACAATGAAGAGCCTTCAACATTTGCAGCTTTGGCTTATGACTCAGTTCACCTTGTAGCAAACGCAGCAAAAGGTGCCAAAAACTCAGGTGAGATCAAAGACAACCTTGCTAAAACAAAAGACTTTGAAGGTGTAACTGGTCAAACAAGCTTCGATGCAGACCACAACACAGTCAAAACTGCTTACATGATGACCATGAACAATGGTAAGGTTGAAGCAGCAGAAGTTGTAAAACCATAATAGAAAAATGTTGAAATAGGGAATGAGCCTCTGACTCACTCCCTGTTTCGGTGTTTAAGAACCTATCAAAAAGTGAGGGGAAACCCTCAAAATTATAAATAGAAAGAGTGAATCTTATGCTCCAACAACTAGTAAATGGTTTGATTCTAGGTAGTGTTTATGCGCTGTTAGCCCTAGGATATACCATGGTTTACGGAATTATCAAGCTCATCAACTTCGCCCATGGTGATATTTATATGATGGGAGCCTTTATCGGTTATTTCTTGATTAATTCTTTCCAAATGAATTTCTTTGTAGCGCTTATTGTAGCTATGATAGCGACAGCCATCCTTGGTGTCGTGATTGAGTTTCTTGCTTACCGACCTTTGCGCCACTCTACTCGTATTGCTGTTTTGATTACGGCTATTGGGGTGTCTTTCCTATTGGAGTATGGCATGGTCTATCTGGTTGGTGCCAATACCCGTGCCTTCCCTCAAGCGATTCAAACAGTTCGCTATGATTTGGGACCAGTTAGCCTAACAAACGTGCAGTTAATGATTTTGGCCATTTCCTTGATTTTGATGATTTTGTTACAAGTCATTGTCCAAAAGACTAAGATGGGGAAAGCCATGCGTGCAGTATCCGTAGATAGCGATGCAGCGCAATTGATGGGGATCAATGTAAACCGTACTATCAGCTTTACCTTTGCTTTGGGTTCTGCTCTTGCGGGGGCGGCTGGTGTTCTGATTGCCCTCTATTATAACTCTCTTGAGCCTTTGATGGGAGTTACTCCAGGTCTTAAGTCTTTCGTTGCCGCAGTACTTGGTGGTATCGGAATCATTCCTGGTGCGGCGCTTGGTGGATTTGTAATTGGTCTATTGGAAACCTTTGCGACAGCCTTTGGAATGTCAGACTTCCGTGATGCCATTGTTTATGGAATCTTGTTGTTAATCTTGATTGTCCGCCCAGCTGGTATCCTTGGTAAAAATGTGAAAGAGAAGGTGTAAACGATGAAAGAAAATTTAAAAGTTAATATTCTATGGTTACTCCTTTTGTTAGCTGGCTATGGCTTGATTAGTGTACTGGTTTCAGTCGGAGTACTCAATCTATTCTATGTACAGATTTTACAACAAATCGGAATTAATATTATTCTGGCTGTTGGTCTCAACTTAATCGTTGGTTTTTCAGGACAATTTTCACTTGGTCATGCTGGTTTCATGGCGATTGGTGCCTATGCAGCAGCTATTATTGGTTCTAAATCACCAACCTACGGTGCCTTCTTTGGAGCTATGCTGATAGGTGCTTTGCTTTCAGGAGCAGTTGCCTTGCTTGTCGGAATTCCAACCTTACGCTTGAAGGGGGACTATCTTGCGGTAGCGACTCTTGGTGTTTCTGAAATTATCCGTATCTTTATCATCAATGGTGGAAGCCTTACAAATGGTGCGGCAGGTATCTTGGGAATTCCAAACTTTACAACTTGGCAAATGGTTTACTTCTTTGTCGTGATTACAACCATTGCAACCTTGAACTTCTTGCGTAGTCCAATTGGTCGTTCAACTCTCTCTGTTCGTGAAGATGAAATCGCTGCAGAGTCAGTCGGTGTTAATACGACTAAAATTAAAATCATCGCTTTTGTCTTTGGTGCCATTACTGCAAGTATTGCAGGGTCACTTCAGGCAGGATTTATCGGTTCAGTTGTACCGAAAGATTACACTTTCATCAACTCAATCAACGTATTGATCATTGTTGTATTTGGTGGACTTGGTTCAATTACAGGTGCCATTGTTTCGGCTATTGTTCTGGGAATTTTGAATATGCTTCTCCAAGACGTTGCTAGCGTGCGTATGATTATTTACGCTTTGGCCTTGGTATTGGTAATGATTTTCAGACCAGGTGGACTCCTTGGAACATGGGAATTGAGCCTATCACGTTTCTTTAAAAAATCTAAGAAGGAGGAACAAAACTAATGGCGTTACTTGAAGTAAAACAGTTAACCAAACATTTTGGCGGTCTAACAGCTGTTGGAGATGTGACTCTTGAATTAAATGAAGGGGAATTGGTTGGATTAATCGGTCCAAACGGAGCTGGTAAAACAACCCTTTTCAACCTTTTGACCGGTGTTTATGAACCAAGTGAGGGAACAGTTACCTTAGATGGTCACCTTTTGAATGGAAAGTCACCATATAAGATTGCCTCTTTGGGACTTGGACGTACTTTCCAAAATATCCGTCTCTTTAAAGATTTAACAGTTTTGGACAATGTTTTGATTGCTTTTGGCAACCATCACAAACAACATGTTTTTGCTAGTTTCTTACGCTTACCAGCTTTTTACAAGAGTGAAAAAGAATTAAAGGCTAAAGCTTTGGAATTGTTGAAAATCTTCGATTTAGATGGTGATGCAGAGACTCTTGCTAAAAACCTCGCCTACGGACAACAACGTCGTTTGGAAATTGTTCGTGCCCTTGCTACGGAACCTAAAATTCTCTTTTTAGATGAACCAGCAGCAGGGATGAACCCACAGGAAACAGCAGAATTGACTGAGTTAATTCGTCGTATCAAAGATGAATTTAAAATTTCAATCATGTTGATTGAACACGATATGAATCTGGTCATGGAAGTAACAGAACGCATCTACGTACTTGAATATGGTCGTTTAATTGCTCAAGGAACTCCAGACGAAATTAAGACCAATAAACGCGTTATCGAAGCTTATCTAGGAGGTGAAGCCTAATGTCGATGTTAAAAGTGGAAAATCTTTCTGTACATTACGGGATGATCCAAGCAGTCCGTGATGTAAGCTTTGAAGTTAATGAAGGAGAGGTTGTTTCCCTTATCGGTGCCAATGGTGCTGGTAAAACAACCATTCTCCGTACCTTGTCTGGTTTGGTTAGACCGAGTTCAGGAAAAATTGAATTTTTAGGTCAAGAAATCCAAAAAATGCCGGCTCAGAAAATCGTAGCAGGTGGCCTTTCACAAGTTCCAGAAGGACGCCACGTCTTTCCTGGCTTGACTGTTATGGAAAATCTAGAAATGGGAGCTTTCTTGAAGAAAAATCGTGAAGAAAATCAAGCTAACTTGAAGAAGGTTTTCTCACGCTTTCCTCGTCTTGAAGAACGGAAGAACCAAGATGCAGCCACTCTTTCAGGGGGGGAACAACAAATGCTTGCCATGGGACGCGCTCTTATGTCAACGCCAAAGCTTCTTCTTTTAGATGAACCATCAATGGGACTTGCCCCAATCTTTATTCAAGAGATTTTTGATATCATTCAAGATATCCAGAAACAAGGAACGACCGTACTCTTGATTGAACAAAATGCCAATAAAGCACTCGCAATCTCTGATCGAGGTTATGTACTGGAAACAGGGAAAATCGTCCTATCAGGAACAGGAAAAGAACTTGCTTCATCAGAAGAAGTCAGAAAAGCATATCTAGGTGGCTAAACTAGTCTGGGAGACTAGTTTAGGTTGCAAATGAAGATTACGAAGTAATCATCATTATAGTCCGGGGGACCTTTTTAGTCAGCGGATGAAGATTGCGAAGCAATTATCTTATCCAGTGGATTATTTTAGTCGGCATATTTAGATTGCAAACAAATCTACACCTACACTGAAAGATGAATTTCTAATAATTGAAAAAATCGAATGAAAGGTATCTTACCTTTATTCATAGAGCTCGATTTCAGAGCTCTTTTTGCTAGCTTATTCATACTTTTCTGAATTTTGAAAAAGAAATGTAAGCGTTTGATAGATTTACAAAAAGATTGTATAATAGGGATAAGAACAGAAAAGGAGAAGTCTCATGGCAGTTAAAGATTTTATGACCCGCAAGGTAGTGTATATTAGTCCAGATACAACAGTATCTCATGCAGCAGATTTGATGAGAGAGCAAGGGTTGCACCGCTTGCCTGTTATCGAAAATGATCAATTGGTTGGTTTGGTGACTGAAGGAACCATTGCGCAAGCTAGTCCATCAAAAGCAACCAGTCTTTCTATCTATGAGATGAACTATCTTCTGAATAAGACAAAAGTAAAAGATGTCATGATTCGCGATGTTGTCACCGTTTCAGGCTATGCTAGTCTGGAAGATGCAACTTATCTGATGTTAAAAAACAAGATTGGTATTCTTCCTGTAGTAGATAATCATCAAGTCTATGGGGTTATTACGGACCGTGACGTTTTCCAAGCCTTTCTTGAAATTGCTGGTTATGGAGAAGAAGGGATTCGTGTTCGCTTTGTAACAGAAAATGAAGTTGGTGTTCTTGGAAAAATTGTTTCTCTAATTGTAGAAGAAAATTTGAATATCTCCCATACAGTAAATATTCCGCGTAAAGATGGTAAGGTGATTATCGAAGTTCAAATCGATGGTTCAATTGATTTACCAGCCTTAAAAGAAAAATTTGAAGCAGAAAATATTCAAGTAGAAGAGATTACTCGAACTTCTGCTAAAATTTTGTAAGAATGGAAGCCGAAAGGCTTCTTTTTACGTGTAACAAGGGAGTAGAGCAAAAGATGGAAAGAAATGATAGATTATGGTATAATAAAACGATATAAAGAAGGAGTATTTATGGACATTTCAGAAATTCGTCAGAAAATTGACGCAAATCGTGAAAAATTAGCTTCTTTCAGGGGGTCTCTTTGACCTCGAAGGTTTAGAGGAAGAGATTGCCATCTTGGAAAACAAGATGACAGAACCTGATTTTTGGAACGATAATATCGCGGCCCAAAAAACGTCGCAAGAATTAAATGAATTAAAAAATACCTACAATACCTTCCATAAAATGGAAGAGTTGCAGGATGAAGTTGAAATTTTATTAGATTTTTTAGCTGAAGATGAGTCGGTGCATGAAGAATTGGTTGCACAGTTATCAGAACTCGATAAAATGATGACTAGTTATGAGATGACCTTGCTCTTGTCAGAACCTTATGACCATAATAATGCGATTTTGGAAATCCATCCAGGATCCGGTGGTACAGAGGCTCAGGACTGGGGGGATATGTTACTTCGTATGTACACTCGCTATGGAAATGCTAAAGGATTTAAAGTAGAAGTTTTGGATTACCAAGCAGGGGATGAAGCTGGTATTAAGTCAGTAACCCTATCATTTGAAGGGCCTAATGCCTATGGCCTTCTCAAGTCAGAAATGGGGGTACACCGTTTGGTGCGAATTTCACCATTTGACTCTGCTAAACGTCGCCATACCTCTTTCACATCTGTAGAAGTGATGCCAGAGTTGGATGATACCATTGAAGTGGAAATCCGTGAAGATGATATCAAGATGGATACTTTCCGTTCAGGTGGTGCTGGTGGACAGAACGTCAATAAAGTTTCAACAGGTGTGCGTTTGACACACATTCCTACTGGGACTGTTGTCCAGTCAACAGTCGATCGTACTCAGTATGGAAATAGAGATCGTGCCATGAAGATGTTGCAGGCTAAGCTCTATCAAATGGAGCAAGAAAAGAAAGCTGCGGAAGTTGATTCCCTCAAAGGTGAGAAAAAGGAAATCACATGGGGAAGTCAAATCCGTTCTTATGTTTTCACGCCTTATACTATGGTAAAAGATCATCGAACTAGCTTTGAAGTTGCGCAGGTAGATAAGGTTATGGATGGAGACCTAGATGGTTTTATCGATGCTTATCTCAAGTGGCGAATCAGCTAAGATAGAAAGGAACTCACATGTCAATCATTGAAATGAGAGATGTCGTCAAAAAATACGACAACGGAACGACTGCTTTGCGAGGTGTCTCAGTCACTGTTGAACCCGGGGAATTTGCCTATATCGTAGGTCCGTCAGGAGCTGGGAAATCAACATTTATTAGAGCTTTGTACCGCGAAGTAAAAATCGAAAAAGGAAGCTTAACTGTTGCTGGTTTTAATCTGGTTAAAATTAAAAAGAAAGATGTCCCTCTCCTACGTCGTAGTGTTGGGGTTGTCTTCCAAGATTATAAACTGTTACCAAAGAAAACCGTTTATGAAAATATTGCTTATGCAATGGAAGTTATTGGTGAGAGCCGCCGTAATATCAAAAAACGTGTTATGGAAGTTTTAGACTTGGTTGGATTGAAGCATAAGGTTCGTTCTTTCCCAAATGAACTTTCAGGGGGAGAACAGCAACGGATTGCAATTGCACGTGCCATTGTAAACAATCCAAAAGTATTGATTGCGGACGAACCAACAGGAAACTTGGACCCAGATAATTCATGGGAAATTATGAACTTGCTGGAACGCATCAATCTCCAAGGTACAACTGTCTTGATGGCTACCCACAACAGTCAGATTGTAAATACCTTGCGCCACCGTGTCATTGCCATTGAAAATGGCCGTGTCGTTCGTGACGAAGCTAAAGGAGAATATGGATACGATGATTAGTAGATTTTTTCGTCATTTATTTGAATCATTAAAAAGTTTGAAACGAAATGGCTGGATGACAGTAGCTGCTGTCAGTTCAGTTATGATTACTTTGACCTTGGTTGCAATATTTGCATCTGTTATCTTTAATACGGCTAAACTAGCTACAGATATTGAAAATAATGTTCGAGTAATGGTATACATTCGTAAGGACGTAGCTGATAATAGTGAGACGATTGAAAAAGAAGGTCAAACTGTTACAAATAACGACTACCATAAGGTATATGATGCTTTGAAAAGTATGTCAACCGTTAAAAGTGTTACGTTTTCAAGTAAAGAAGAACAATATGAAAAGTTGACAGAAACAATGGGGGACAACTGGAAAATCTTTGAAGGCGATGCCAATCCTCTCTATGATGCATATATCGTTGATACCAATACACCAAGTGATGTAAAGACAGTAGCAGAAGAGGCTAAAAAAATCGAAGGTGTATCAGAAGTTCAAGATGGTGGTGCTAATACAGAACGCTTGTTTAAGTTAGCCTCATTTATTCGTGTCTGGGGACTAGTTATCGCTGGATTATTGATTTTCATTGCGGTGTTCTTGATTTCTAATACTATACGTATCACCATCATTTCACGAAGCCGTGAAATTCAAATTATGCGTTTAGTAGGTGCTAAGAACGGTTATATCCGCGGACCTTTCTTGCTTGAAGGTGCCTTCATCGGTTTGCTTGGAGCAACACTTCCGTCAGTTTTGGTATTTATTGTCTATAAAATGGTTTACCAATCGGTTAATAAGTCATTGGTTGGTCAGAACCTTTCGATGATATCACCAGAAATATTCAGTCCACTGATGATTGCTCTATTATTTGTGATTGGAATTTTTATCGGTTCAATCGGATCAGGAATTTCAATGCGCCGATTCCTGAAAATCTAAAATAGAAGTATATTTGAGGAGATTTTAATATCTCCTTTTTTACTACAAAAATTTTAGAAAAAAGTCTACTTTTTTTTATAAAAGCCTTTACAAAAAAAATTAAAGTGGTATAATTAATACATAGTTAAGTGCAAACGTTTTCGTAAAACGTTTGCCTAAATAAAAATAAAGGAGATTTGAATGATGAAAGATACATTCAAAAATGTCTTGTCTTTCGAGTTTTGGCAAAAATTCGGTAAGGCTTTGATGGTGGTTATCGCGGTTATGCCGGCTGCTGGTTTGATGATTTCAATCGGTAAGTCTATCGTAATGATTAACCCAACTTTTGCACCACTTGTAGTTACTGGTGGAATTCTTGAGCAAATTGGTTGGGGGGTTATCGGTAACCTTCACATTTTGTTTGCCCTAGCAATTGGAGGAAGCTGGGCTAAAGAACGTGCTGGTGGTGCTTTCGCCGCTGGTCTTGCCTTCATCTTGATTAACCGTATCACTGGTACAATCTTTGGTGTATCAGGAGATATGTTGAAAAATCCAGATGCTATGGTCACAACTCTCTTTGGTGGTTCAATCAAAGTTGCTGATTACTTCATCAGTGTTCTTGAAGCTCCAGCATTGAACATGGGTGTGTTTGTAGGGATTATCTCAGGTTTTGTAGGGGCAACTGCTTACAATAAATACTACAACTTCCGTAAACTTCCTGATGCACTTTCATTCTTCAACGGGAAACGTTTTGTACCATTTGTAGTTATTCTTCGTTCAGCAATCGCTGCAATTCTACTTGCTGCCTTCTGGCCAGTAGTTCAAACAGGTATCAATAGCTTTGGTATCTGGATTGCCAACTCACAAGAAACTGCTCCAATCCTTGCACCATTCTTGTATGGTACTTTGGAACGTTTGCTCTTGCCATTTGGTCTTCACCATATGTTGACTATCCCAATGAACTACACAGCTCTTGGTGGTACTTATGACATTTTAACTGGTGCAGCTAAAGGTACTCAAGTATTTGGTCAAGACCCACTATGGCTTGCATGGGTAACAGACCTTGTTAACCTCAAAGGTACTGATGCAAGTCACTACCAACAATTGTTAGATACTGTTCACCCAGCTCGTTTCAAAGTTGGACAAATGATCGGTTCATTCGGTATCTTGATGGGTGTGATCGTGGCTATCTACCGTAATGTTGATGCTGATAAGAAACATCAATATAAAGGTATGATGATTGCGACAGCTCTTGCAACATTCTTGACAGGGGTTACTGAACCAATCGAATACATGTTCATGTTTGTAGCAACACCTATGTATCTTGTTTACTCACTTGTTCAAGGTGCTGCCTTCGCTATGGCTGACGTAGTAAACCTACGTATGCACTCATTCGGTTCAATCGAGTTCTTGACTCGTACACCTATTGCGATTAGCGCTGGTATCGGTATGGATATTGTTAACTTTATCTGGGTAACTGTTCTCTTTGCCGTAATCATGTACTTTATCGCAAACTTCATGATTCAAAAATTCAACTACGCAACTCCAGGACGTAACGGAAATTACGAAACTGCTGAAGGTTCAGAAGAAGCTAGCAGCGAAGTGAAAGTTGCAGCAGGTTCTCAAGCTGTAAATATTATCAACCTTCTTGGTGGACGTGCAAACATCGTTGATGTTGATGCATGTATGACTCGTCTTCGTGTAACTGTAAAAGATGCTGACAAAGTCGGTGATGCAGAACAATGGAAAGCAGAAGGAGCTATGGGTCTTGTCATGAAAGGACAAGGAGTTCAAGCTATCTACGGTCCAAAAGCAGACGTATTGAAATCTGATATCCAAGATATCCTTGATTCAGGTGAAATCATTCCTGAAACTCTTCCAAGTCAAATGACAGAAGCGCAACAAAACACTGTTCAATTCAAAGGTCTTACTGAGGAAGTTTACTCAGTAGCAGACGGTCAAGTTGTTGCCTTGGAACAAGTGAAAGATCCAGTATTTGCTCAAAAAATGATGGGTGACGGATTTGCTGTAGAACCTGCAAATGGAAACATTGTATCTCCAGTTTCAGGTACTGTATCAAGCATCTTCCCTACAAAACATGCTCTTGGTCTTGTGACTGAAGCAGGTCTTGAAGTACTTGTTCACATTGGTTTGGACACAGTAAGTCTTGAAGGAAAACCATTTACTGTTCATGTAGCAGAAGGACAAAAAGTTGCAGCAGGTGATCTTCTTGTCACAGCTGACTTGGATGCTATCCGTGCAGCAGGTCGTGAAACTTCTACAGTAGTTGTCTTCACAAATGCTGAAGCTATTAAATCAGTTAAGTTAGAACAAACAGGTTCTCTTGCAGCTAAAACAGCAGTTGCTAAAGTAGAATTGTAATACACTTGAGGTTGGAAGCTGTTTTCCAACCTCTTGTTTTGGGAGAAAAGCATGAAATTTTTAACACTCAATACTCATAGCTGGATGGAAAAAGAAGCCGAGGAAAAATTCCAGCTCTTGCTTGAAGATATTCTTGATAAAGACTATGATTTGATATGTTTCCAAGAAATCAATCAGGAGATTACTTCGCCAGAGGTGGAGGTTAATGACCTTTATCAAGCTTTGCCAGCTGCTGAGCCTATTCATCATGATCACTATGTTAGACTCTTAGTTGAAAAGTTGTCAGAGCAAGGGAAAGATTACTACTGGACTTGGGCCTATAACCATATTGGTTATGACCGCTACCATGAAGGTGTGGCTATCTTGTCTAAAACACCTATTGAAGCAAGAGAAATTTTGGTTTCAGATGTGGATGATCCAACAGACTATCATACTCGCCGTGTCGCCCTGGCTGAAACTGTAGTCGATGGTAATGAACTTGCAGTTGCCAGTGTCCATCTTTCTTGGTGGGATAAAGGTTTCCAAGAAGAATGGGCACGATTTGAGGCTGTCTTGAAAGAATTGAACAAGCCACTTTTGCTGGCTGGAGATTTCAATAACCCAGCTGGTCAGGAAGGTTACCAAGCTATTTTAGCTAGCCCATTAGGTTTACAAGACGCATTTGAAGTTGCTCAAGAGAAAAGTGGTAGCTATACTGTTCCACCAGAAATTGATGGCTGGAAAGGGAACACAGAACCCCTTCGAATCGACTATGTTTTTACTACCAAAGAGTTAGCGGTGGAAAATTTACATGTCGTATTTGATGGCAACAATAGTCCGCAAGTTAGTGATCACTATGGCTTGAATGCTATTTTAAACTGGAAATAATAACTGATACTCTTTGAAAATCTCTTCAAACCACGTCAACGTCGCCTTGTCGTATAGATGTTACTGACTTCGTCAGTTCTATCTGCAACCTCAAAACACTGTTTTGAGCAACCTGCGGCTAGTTTCCTAGTTTGCTCCTTGATTTTCATTGAGTATGAAAAGAGGTTGGAATTATAACATTCCAGCCTTTTTCTGATTAGAAAAGCTACTGGAAATAGCCTAAATAAGTGAGACTACTGAAATGGAATAAAATGTGGTATAATTGATAGGATAGATAGAATCGAGGGTATTATGTCATTTACGAAATTTCAATTTAAAAACTATATTAGAGAAGCCTTGGAGGAGTTGAAATTTACAACTCCAACAGAGGTACAAGATAAGTTGATTCCCATTGTCCTGGCAGGCCGAGATTTGGTTGGAGAATCAAAAACAGGTTCAGGTAAGACTCATACTTTCTTGTTACCAATTTTCCAGCAATTAGATGAAGCTAGTGATAGTGTACAGGCAGTGATTACGGCACCGAGCCGTGAGTTGGCTACTCAGATTTACCAAGCAGCTCGTCAGATTGCAGCCCACTCAGAAGTGGAAGTTCGTGTGGTTAATTATGTGGGAGGGACAGATAAGGCTCGCCAGATTGAGAAATTGGCAAGTAACCAGCCTCATATTGTTATTGGAACGCCTGGACGTATCTATGACTTGGTTAAATCCGGTGATTTAGCTATTCATAAAGCCAAGACCTTTGTGATCGATGAGGCAGACATGACCTTGGATATGGGATTCTTAGAAACTGTTGATAAGATTGCCGGCAGTCTTCCAAAAGACCTTCAATTCATGGTCTTCTCAGCGACTATCCCACAAAAACTGCAACCATTCTTGAAAAAATACTTATCAAATCCTGTTATGGAGAAAATCAAGACCAAAACGGTCATTTCTGACACTATTGATAATTGGTTGATTTCTACTAAGGGACGTGACAAGAATGCTCAAATTTACCAGTTGACTCAGTTGATGCAACCGTATTTGGCAATGATTTTTGTTAACACTAAAACGCGTGCTGATGAATTGCATTCATATCTGACTGCTCAAGGCTTGAAGGTGGCAAAAATCCATGGGGATATTGCCCCTCGTGAGCGCAAACGTATCATGAACCAGGTTAAAAATCTGGATTTTGAGTATATTGTCGCAACAGATTTGGCCGCGCGTGGAATTGACATTGAAGGTGTCAGCCATGTCATCAATGATGCCATTCCGCAAGATTTGTCCTTCTTTGTTCACCGTGTTGGTCGTACTGGACGAAATGGCCTACCAGGTACAGCTATTACCCTTTATCAGCCAAGTGATGACTCGGATATCCGTGAGTTGGAGAAATTGGGAATCAAGTTTACTCCTAAGATGGTCAAAGACGGGGAATTTCAAGATACTTATGACCGTGATCGTCGTGCCAACCGTGAGAAAAAACAAGATAAACTTGATATCGAAATGATTGGTTTGGTTAAAAAGAAAAAGAAAAAAGTCAAACCAGGTTATAAGAAAAAAATTAAATGGGCGGTTGATGAAAAGCGCCGCAAAACCAAGCGCGCTGAAAATCGTGCTCGCGGTCGTGCAGAGCGTAAAGCAAAACGCCAAACATTTTAATAGAAAAAGTTGGAGTACTGAGCTCCAATTTTTTTTATTTATGAGAACGAACTATCTAAACAGAAACACTACATTAAAGACTGCAAATTGCGCTAAAAAATGGTATAATGATAAAGTTATATAGTCCCGATAAGATGGTAGGTATTTATCACTAAGAGTTTTCCTATCAGTACTTTGTAATTTGCAAAGCATGACGGCTCCATACGGTTGCCGCTATAATGCGGTCACCCTATGCGCCTTACTAGCTTCAGAAATAAAAAGTATCGTTTTTATTTCTTACGCGTTGTAACTCTTAGAAAATGAAAATACCTATCAGTACTTTGTAACTCTATAACACTATTTTTAAGGGGGGACATTTTTATGTCAGAACGTAAATTATTCACGTCTGAATCTGTATCTGAGGGGCATCCAGATAAGATTGCAGACCAAATTTCAGATGCGATTTTGGATGCTATTTTAGCTAAAGATCCAGAGGCGCACGTTGCTGCTGAGACAGCTGTATATACTGGTTCAGTCCATGTTTTTGGTGAGATATCTACAAATGCCTATGTGGATATTAACCGTGTGGTTCGTGATACTATTGCAGAGATTGGCTACACCAATACAGAATATGGTTTTTCTGCTGAGACTGTAGGAGTACATCCATCTTTGGTGGAACAATCTCCTGACATTGCCCAAGGTGTCAACGAAGCCTTGGAGGTTCGTGGGAATGCAGACCAAGATCCGCTTGATTTGATTGGTGCTGGAGACCAAGGGCTCATGTTTGGATTTGCAGTGGATGAAACAGAAGAGCTCATGCCATTGCCAATTTCACTCAGTCATAAATTGGTTCGTCGTTTGGCAGAACTTCGTAAGTCTGGGGAAATCAGCTATCTTCGCCCAGATGCTAAATCACAAGTTACAGTTGAGTATGATGAAAATGACCGTCCAGTACGTGTGGACACAGTCGTGATTTCAACTCAGCACGATCCAGAAGTCAGCAACGAACAAATTCATAATGATGTGATTAACAAGGTCATTAAAGAAGTTATTCCGGCTTCTTACTTGGATGAGCAAACCAAATTCTTCATCAATCCAACTGGTCGCTTTGTAATCGGTGGACCTCAAGGGGACTCAGGTTTGACTGGTCGTAAGATTATCGTGGATACCTATGGTGGCTACTCTCGTCATGGTGGTGGTGCTTTCTCTGGTAAAGATGCGACTAAGGTGGACCGTTCAGCCTCTTATGCGGCTCGTTATATTGCCAAGAATATCGTTGCAGCAGGCCTTGCTAAGAAAGCAGAAGTGCAATTGGCTTATGCTATCGGTGTTGCTCAGCCTGTTTCTGTTCGTATCGATACCTTCGGTACAGGAACAGTAGCCGAAAGCAAACTTGAAAAAGCTGCTCGTCAAATCTTTGACCTTCGTCCTGCAGGAATTATCCAAATGCTGGACCTTAAGCGTCCAATTTACCGTCAAACAGCGGCTTATGGACACATGGGACGTACAGATATTGACCTTCCATGGGAACGTTTGGACAAGGTAGATGCTTTGAAAGAAGCAGTCAAATAGATAAGAAAACCAACGTTTTGAACGTTGGTTTTTATAAATATAAGTTATCCTTATTTAAATAGGATTTGTAAATTGCTAGTCTGTTATAATTTATTTATTGTTTTTAAAAATGCCCAGTTACCAATTGATTTTGATCCGTATTCTATCTCCATAAAGTCTAGCAGTCCATAATCGTTTTTTTTGTAGAATGAGGTATTTCTAGCTGTACTAGTTATGAGTCCCAAGTGTTTACAGCCTTTTGATTTGACATAAGGTTCAATCCCTTGTGTCAGAAAAGTACTGCCTATTCCCCGCCCCTTACTTTCTATATTGACAGCTAAAGCCATCAAATACCAATCAAACTCCCCTGATTGTTCTAAATGCTTTTTGGAACGTTTTACAAAGTCAAAGTATTTAAGGAGATTTTGTGGTCGAATGTAGCGAAAAATGTTTGTCCCACCATTTCGTAGATAGGATAGTATACAGAAATCATTTTGTTGCAAAAGGGCAACTGCAAGTAATTCTCCATCTTGTTCCGCAACTAAACAGTTTCCTTTTTTAATATAGACTCTGGTAAGCATTGTTTGTAATGTTTCTACAAAATTAGGATAATAATCAGGCTTCTTTAAATCATCCCTTATAATCGTTAAAAAGGGATAGTCAAGAAAGGAATTGGCTAATAGTTTTCCAATTTTTTCGTATTCTTCAAGTCTTGCCTCTCGATATATCATGTCTCCCATGCTTGTCTCCTTTGTTACCTATAAAATTGTGTATGATAGGATTTCAAGATAAAAAATTGGAGATGATTTAAAAAGCTAAATAAACCCAATTTTGTTCCATAAGGTTTAAAGCACTTTCTAATCTCTCCAAGATTTTATTTGGTTGGAATCGAAATTCCAATTAATTTTTCTGAATAGAGGGTTTTGATATTGGCTTCATCAATAGAGTCCTTATCAATTTTACGTTTCAAGAAAAATTCTTGAATAGCTTCGATTTCAGGTTCGCGAATAGCGCGGTGTTTGTTTGAGATGAGGATTTCATAGTGAAGCGGAGCTTGGGTAAAAATAACATCTGTATTCCCTGCAGAATAAACTTCAACAAGGGTTGCATCTGTACTTTCTAGCTGGCTTTTTACAAGTTGCGAGTGTGAGTTTGTTGTATTGATAAGCTTCATAACATTTCCTCCGATTTTCTAATTCTATTATAGCACTTTTTGAATAAAGTGGCTTGATTTAGCCAATCTTATGCTGTTTTTTCCAAGATTCGATAGCCCATTTATGGCTACCACGTTTGAGGTTTTCAATAGCCTCATCAATAGGGAACCAGGCAATATGATTAAAGTCTTCTAGTGGCTTTTGCACTTCTTTGAAAGAAATCGCTTCATAGAGGTAGGCTGGATTGTAGTAGTAGGTGTCACGGTGACGAGAATAGAAATATTCGTCAGCTTGTCCGTAATAGGTACCAATTTCAGCTGTAAAGCCAAGCTCTTCAATCAATTCACGCTTTAGGGCTTCTTGATGATTTTCACCTGCTTCAATTTCACCACCTGGTAGGAACCAAGCACCATTAGGTGCTTGAACAAGAACAATTTGTTTTTGTTCAGCATCAGGGATAACTGCATATACGCCATAGCGTGCAACATAGTCTGTATTTGCTTTCTTTTCTCCGAAAGTTGGGTTTGCCATTGGATTTTCCTCATTATTTATTATCTTTATTATTATCTTAATGGACAAAGACCGAGCTGTCAAGAAATTATAGTTATTTTAATAAAAAGGAGCAGAAAATTTTCATTTTCTACTCCTTTTCTGTAGGATTTATACTTCTTTTTCAGAAGTTTTTACTTCAGCTTTTTTGGCAGACTTAATTTGAATGTTGCCCTTGCTGGTCATCACTGCCTTGAGGTTTTTTTCGCTTGGATTTTCAAGGTAGTAGTCAGTGATTGCGTCTTCAATATAGTCTTGAATAGTACGACGAAGTGGGCGCGCCCCCATTTTTGGATCATAGCCGAGGTCAACCAATTTTTCCTTAACCTTGTCAGTTACATCCAAATGAATGTTGTTGCTAGAAAGGCGCTTGTTAACGTCTGCTAGCATAAGCTCGACAATCTGAAGGAGGTTGTCCTTGCTGAGAGCCTTAAATTCGATAATACCATCAAAACGGTTCATAAACTCTGGGCTAAAGAAGTTACCGAGTTCACCGAGAACAGAATTGGTACGTCCTTCGCGAGCGGCCCCAAATCCAACGCTGGCTTCTGCCTTACCTGTACCTGCATTTGAAGTCATGATGATGATAGCGTCCTTGAAGCTAACGGTACGTCCTTGCCCATCTGTCAAACGACCATCGTCCAAGACTTGAAGGAACATATGCATAACATCTGGATGGGCTTTCTCTACTTCATCCAAGAGAATAAGAGAATATGGATTGCGGCGGACTTTTTCAGTTAATTGCCCAGCCTCATCGTAGCCAACATAACCTGGAGGGGCGCCGACCAACTTAGCCACGCTGTGTTTTTCCATGTATTCGCTCATGTCAAAGCGAATCATGCTGTCAGCAAAACCAAAGAGTTCGATGGCCAGTTGTTTGGAAAGTTCTGTCTTACCGACACCAGTTGGTCCGACAAAGAGGAAGCTTCCAATTGGACGGTTAGGCGTACCGAGACCGACACGATTCCGGCGAATAGCCTTGGCAATCTTATCGACTGCATCATCTTGGCCAATAACATGAGACTTGAGGTCTTCAGCTAGATGGATGAGTTGAGATTGTTCTTTCTCTTTCAAATCGCCAACAGGGATATTGGTTTTCTGCTCGATAATATGCTCAATGGTTTTTTCACTGATGATAGGAGTATCCTGGTCTGTGACCTTTTTCTTTTGCATTTCCTTATACTTGGCAATCTGGTCACGGAAGTAGGCGGCCTTCTCAAAATCTTCTTCTCGTGTAGCTTGAGATTTAAGATTTTCAGCTTCAATCAAGCGCTGATCGATTACTTTAGGATCCACGAAATTCAAGGTCAAGTTCATCTTAGAACCCGCTTCATCTAGGAGGTCGATGGCCTTGTCAGGCAAGAAGCGATCTTGGATGTAGCGATTGGAAAGAGTTGCAGCTGCTTCAATCGCAGCATCGGTATATTGAACGTGGTGGTAGTCTTCGTATTTCTTTTGAATACCTTTGAGGATTGTGATTGTTTCGTCCACTGTTGGTTCATCGACCTTAACAGGCTGCATACGGCGTTCTAGGGCAGCATCTTTTTCAATGATGCGGTATTCATTGAGGGTAGTTGCACCGACCAGTTGCAGTTCACCACGAGCAAGGGCTGGCTTGAGGATATTTCCTGCATCCATATTGCCATCGCCCGCAGATCCCGCACCGACAATTTCATGGATTTCATCGATAAAGAGGATAATATCCTCACGTTTGCGAATTTCTTCCATGAGCTTTTGCATGCGTTCTTCAAATTGTCCACGAATACCCGTTCCTTGAACTAGGCTAACCACATCCAGACGGATGACTTGTTTACCTTGTAGTTTATGTGGAACATCGCCATCAACGATTTTCTGAGCTAGACCTTCGACAACGGCAGTTTTCCCGACACCTGGTTCACCGATAAGAACAGGATTATTCTTGGTTCTGCGATTGAGAATCTCAATGACACGGATAATCTCATCATCGCGTCCAATAACGGGATCTATATCTCCACGACGGGCAATTTCAGTTACGTTGATACCAAATTCTTCCAGCAGGCCTTTTTCTTGGCTTGGTGGAGGAGTTTGAGCAGGTCCACGATTTTGGGAACCATAACCGCCGTTTCCACCGTAACCTCCACCTGATTGGGTTGGGGGAGTCGGTGGAGTGTTGTTAGAAGGTCTAAAATTGTTTAGGTCATTGAAGAAATCACCAAAGGGATCAAAGTCACGATTGTTCAGATCCGTCATACCTTTAAAGAGGCTATTGTTAGGATCTGTCTTGATAATCTTATAGCAGTTTTGACAAAGGTCAATTTGTTTTTGCTTTCCATTAAGATTGGTATAAAGATGAATTGTTGAGTCATTGATTTTACAGTTTTGACAAAGCATACATCTACCTCATTTCTTTCTTTAGCCTGACCTGTTTAAAGGTCAAAAATAGTCAAATTTCTATACTCTCATTATAACAGGATTGGGGTGTAAAGCAAGTAAAAAGATTGCAGCTTTGAGAAGTTGTTACAATGAAAATTTTTGTGATTTTAGGGAATAAAAAAATCCTATTTGTGAGACAAAAAGGATTTTGGTTAGACATGCAGGGTGTAACCCAGCTTGTTTTGTATTAGTAAAGGAGTTCGTAAATCTCCATTGCAATCAAGTCAATGCTGTCAAACGTATAAGTTTCGCGAGCTTCGACATCACGAAGGGTAAAGATTGAGCCGTTTTCTTCGTCGTGGCTGTATGCAACTTCTGCAACAACAACTCCTTCGCGTTCAAAATTACGTTTTAAATTTCCGCCGTCTTTAGCCATTGCTTCAAGGCGGTTGATGATTCTAACCAAATGTGATTCCATTTTGATTCTCCTTCATTTCTTATCGTTACTATTTTACCATAAAGGAGGCCAACTTGCCTAGAAAAAACTAAGATTTCTCGCTAATTCTACCAGCTTAAAGTTTTTTTGAATAAATTAGACAAAAGATTTGAATTTTAATTCATTCCATGTTATAATCATACAGTATTCTATTTTAGAAAGCAGTGTGACTATGAATTTTTCTTTTTTACCTAAGTATTTACCTTATTTTAACTATGGGGCTGTCGTGACGGTTCTCATTTCTATCTGTGTTGTCTTTTTGGGAACTATTTTGGGTGTTGTCTTGGCTTTTGGGCAACGTTCAAAGTTTAAACCGTTTGTTTGGCTCGCCAACTTGTACGTTTGGATTTTCCGTGGGACACCGATGATGGTTCAGATTATGATTGCCTTTGCCCTTATGCACATCAATGCTCCGACTATTCAGGTTGGAATTTTAGGTGTTGACCTTTCTCGTCTGATTCCAGGGATTTTGATTATCTCTATGAACAGTGGTGCTTATGTTTCTGAGACTGTTCGTGCTGGGATTAATGCGGTTCCAAAAGGTCAGCTAGAGGCGGCCTATTCTTTAGGAATTCGTCCTAAAAATGCTATGCGCTATGTGATTTTGCCACAAGCTATCAAAAATATTTTGCCAGCATTGGGGAACGAATTTATCACCATTATCAAGGATAGTTCTCTTTTATCAGCTATTGGTGTCATGGAGTTGTGGAACGGAGCTACAACAGTTTCTACAACAACCTATCTACCTTTAACACCACTTTTATTTGCAGCCTTTTATTACTTGATTATGACTTCTATTTTGACAGTAGCCTTGAAAGCTTTTGAAAAACGTATGGGACAAGGAGATAAGAAATAATGACAGAAACCTTGATAAAAATTGAAAATTTACATAAATCCTTTGGAAAGAATGAAGTATTGAAGGGCATCAACCTCGAGATTAAAAGAGGAGAAGTTGTCGTTATCATCGGTCCTTCGGGGAGCGGAAAATCTACCTTGCTTCGCTCTATGAATTTGTTGGAAGAAGCAACTAAGGGGAAGGTTATCTTTGAGGGAGTCGATATTACGGACAAGAAGAATGACCTGTTTGCTATGCGTGAGAAGATGGGCATGGTCTTCCAACAATTTAATCTCTTTCCTAATATGACTGTGATGGAAAATATCACCTTGTCTCCTATCAAGACCAAAGGTGAAAGTAAGGAAGTTGCAGAGAAGAGAGCTCAGAAACTTTTGGAAAAAGTTGGTTTACCAGATAAGGCAACTGCTTATCCACAGAGTTTGTCAGGTGGCCAGCAACAGCGGATTGCCATCGCGCGTGGTTTAGCTATGGAACCTGATGTCTTGCTCTTTGACGAGCCAACTTCAGCCCTGGACCCTGAAATGGTAGGTGAGGTGTTGGCTGTTATGCAAGACTTAGCTAAGTCAGGAATGACCATGGTTATCGTAACACATGAAATGGGATTTGCTCGTGAGGTGGCAGACCGTGTCATCTTTATGGCAGACGGTGTGGTTGTTGAAGACGGAACACCTGAACAGATTTTTGAACAAACCCAAGAACAGCGGACTAAAGACTTCTTGAGTAAGGTTTTATAATCTATTTTAAAATTTCAAGACAAGATTAGTGAAAAGCTAGGCTCAATACCAGTCAAGTGGAACTTACTTTGAGAAGTTACCCCCCTTATTAATAACATCCATAAATTGGATATTAGGATTTTTAATATAAAGTAGTTTTGTGTTAAAATATAATTGTTCCATATGATTCTCTCTAATGATGGTTTGGTCGCTTTTCATTATGGGTCATATGGAACTTTTTTCTACAAGAAAATAGGTTTCATAATATCTATAAGAAATTTATCCTATATAAATATCATAGAGCATTTTTTATGTGGAAAACTCAGGGAAATCATCGCTTTTTTCATAAAAAAATGCTATAATGAAGGGTATGAAATATCACGATTATATCTGGGATTTAGGTGGAACTTTACTGGATAATTACGAAACTTCAACAGCTGCCTTTGTTGAAACATTGGCATTGTATGGCATCAAACAAGACCATGACAGTGTCTACCAAGCTTTAAAGGTTTCTACTGATTTTGCGATTGAGATATTCGCTCCCAACTTAGAGAATTTTTTAGAAAAGTACAAGGAAAATGAAGCCAGAGAGCTAGAACATCCGATTTTATTTGATGGAGTTTCTGGTTTATTGGAAGACATTTCAAATCAAGATGGCCGTCATTTTTTGGTTTCTCATCGAAATAATCAGGTCTTGGAAATTTTAGAAAAAACCTCTATAGCAGCTTATTTTACAGAAGTGGTGACTTCTAACTCAGGCTTTAAGAGAAAACCAGATCCTGAGTCCATGATTTATTTAAGAGAAAAGTATCAAATTAGTTCAGGACTTGTCATTGGTGATCGACCGATTGATATCGAAGCAGGTCAAGCTGCTGGACTCGATACTCACTTGTTTACCAGTATCGTGAATTTAAGACAAGTATTAGACATGTAAGAAAAAGGAATAAGATGACAGAAGAAATTAAAAATCTGCAGGCACAAGATTATGATGCCAGTCAAATTCAAGTTTTAGAGGGCTTAGAGGCTGTTCGTATGCGTCCAGGGATGTATATCGGTTCAACCTCAAAAGAAGGTCTTCACCACCTAGTCTGGGAAATTGTTGATAACTCAATTGACGAGGCCTTGGCAGGATTTGCCAGTCATATTCAAGTCTTTATTGAGCCCGATGATTCGATTACAGTTGTCGATGATGGGCGTGGTATCCCAGTCGATATTCAGGAAAAAACAGGTCGACCTGCCGTTGAGACTGTCTTTACTGTTCTTCACGCTGGAGGAAAGTTTGGCGGTGGCGGATATAAGGTCTCAGGTGGTCTTCACGGAGTAGGGTCCTCAGTTGTTAACGCCCTTTCAACTCAATTAGACGTTCATGTCCACAAAAATGGTAAGATTCATTACCAAGAATACCGTCGTGGTCATGTTGTCGCAGATCTTGAGGTGGTTGGAGATACGGATAAGACTGGAACAACAGTTCACTTCACACCGGACCCAGAAATTTTCACTGAAACAACCACTTTTGACTTTGATAAATTAAATAAACGTATTCAAGAATTGGCCTTTCTAAATCGTGGTCTTCAAATCTCCATTACAGATAAGCGTGAGGGGTTAGAACAAACTAAGCATTACCACTATGAAGGTGGGATTGCTAGCTACGTTGAATATATCAATGAGAACAAGGATGTTATCTTTGATACACCAATCTATACTGACGGTGAGATGGATGATATCACAGTTGAAGTAGCCATGCAGTACACAACGGGTTACCATGAAAATGTCATGAGTTTCGCCAATAATATCCACACCCATGAAGGTGGAACGCATGAACAAGGTTTTCGTACAGCCTTGACACGTGTTATCAACGATTATGCTCGTAAGAATAAGTTACTGAAAGACAATGAAGACAACCTAACAGGGGAAGATGTCCGTGAAGGACTAACTGCAGTTATCTCAGTTAAACACCCAAATCCACAGTTTGAAGGACAGACCAAGACCAAACTGGGGAATAGCGAAGTGGTTAAGATTACCAATCGTCTCTTCAGTGATGCCTTCTCTGATTTCCTTATGGAGAATCCTCAAATTGCAAAACGCATTGTAGAAAAAGGAATTCTGGCTGCTAAGGCTCGTGTGGCTGCCAAGCGTGCGCGTGAAGTCACTCGTAAAAAATCTGGTTTGGAAATTTCCAACCTTCCAGGTAAACTAGCAGACTGCTCTTCTAACAATCCTGCTGAAACAGAACTCTTCATCGTCGAAGGAGACTCAGCTGGTGGGTCAGCCAAATCTGGTCGTAACCGTGAATTTCAGGCAATTCTTCCAATCCGCGGTAAGATTTTGAACGTTGAAAAGGCAAGTATGGATAAGATTCTAGCTAACGAAGAAATTCGTAGTCTTTTCACAGCGATGGGAACAGGATTTGGTGCAGAATTTGATGTTTCAAAAGCTCGTTACCAAAAACTTGTTTTGATGACCGATGCCGATGTCGATGGAGCCCACATTCGTACTCTTCTTTTAACCTTGATTTATCGTTATATGAAACCAATTTTAGAAGCTGGTTATGTTTATATCGCCCAACCACCAATCTATGGTGTCAAGGTTGGAAGCGAGATTAAAGAATATATCCAGCCAGGAGCAGACCAAGAAATTAAACTCCAAGAAGCCTTGTCCCGCCATAGTGAAGGACGTGCCAAACCAACTATTCAGAGGTATAAAGGTCTGGGTGAAATGGATGACCACCAATTGTGGGAAACAACCATGGATCCGGAACATCGCTTGATGGCCAGAGTTTCTGTGGATGATGCAGCTGAGGCAGATAAAATCTTTGATATGTTGATGGGGGATCGAGTAGAGCCTCGTCGTGAGTTTATCGAAGAAAATGCCGTCTATAGTACACTTGATGTCTAAAAAATCGGGAGAACTAGTTCCCTTGGTCTAAAAAATATGATATAATCATTACGATTGTTTCAAGTAAAAAAGGAGTTTAATATGTCTGGTACACTAGTAATTTATCTTGCAATTGCTGTTGCAGTTTTCTTAGTGATTGCCTATGCTATCGCAATCTACGTACGAAAACGCAATGAAAGTAAATTAGCAATTTTAGAAGAGAAAAAAGAAGAGCTGTACAATCTTCCAGTAAACGATGAAGTTGAAGCTGTAAAAAATATGCACTTGATTGGACAAAGTCAAGTGACTTTCCGTGAGTGGAACCAAAAATGGGTTGACCTATCTCTTAACTCTTTTGCGGATATCGAAAATAATCTTTTTGAGGCAGAAGGCTATAACAACTCATTCCGTTTTTTCAAGGCCAGTCATCAAATAGACCAAATCGAGAGTCAAATTACCTTGATTGAAGAAGATATTGCGGCAATTCGTAATGCTTTGGCAGATTTGGAGAAACAAGAGTCTAAAAATAGTGGACGTGTTCTTCATACTTTGGACTTGTTTGAAGAGTTGCAACACCGAGTGGCTGATCATTCTGAAGAATATGGCCAAGGTTTATCTGAAATCGAAAAACAATTGGAAAATATCCAATCAGAGTTTTCTCAGTTTGTTACTTTGAACACTTCAGGTGACCCAGTAGAAGCTGCTGTGATTTTGGATAATGCTGAAAATCATATCTTGGCTTTGAGTCACATAGTAGATCGCCTGCCAGCAATTGTAAAAACATTATCTAAAGAGCTACCTGATCAATTGGAAGATTTGGAAGACGGTTACCGTAAACTTTTAGATGCTAATTATCATTTCGCTGAAACGGATATTGAATCTCGCTTCCAATTGCTTTATAAAGCTTTGAAGAAAAACCACGAAAATATTGCACAATTAGAATTGGATAATGCTGAGTATGAAAATACTCAAGTTCAAGAAGAAATCAATACACTCTATGATATCTTTACACGAGAAATCGCCGCTCAAAAAGTAGTAGAAGGCTTAGTTGCAACCCTTCCTACATATTTGAAACACATGAAAGATAGTAATGCTGTTTTAGTGGAAGATATTCAACGATTGAGTAACAATTACCTACTATCTGAAACGGATGTTAGTCATGTTCATAGATTACAAGCTGAGTTAGAATCTTTAGAAGAATCTGTATTGGAATTAACTTCTGAACAAGAGGAACATTCTGAACCTTATTCATTCCTTGAAGATCGTTTGGAAAACTTACAAGCGACTTTGAAAGAAATTGAAGATGAACAAGTTGCAGTTAGTCAACGTCTTGCTCAGATTGAAAAAGATGATATTAATGCTCGCCAAAAGGCAAATGTTTATGTTAATCGTCTTCACACAATTAAGAGATACATGGAAAAACGCAATCTTCCAGGTATTCCTCAGAATTTCTTACAGTTGTTCTTTACAGCAAGTAACCATACTGAAGAGTTGATGGCTGAACTAGAAGAAGCTCAGGTCAATATCGAAGCTGTGAACCGTATGCTTGAAATTACAACCAATGATATGGAAGCACTTGAAGAAGAAACCTATAATATTGTTCAATATGCAACGTTGACAGAACAGTTGCTACAGTATTCGAACCGTTACCGCTCATTTGATGAACGAATTCAAGAAGCTTTTAATGAATCATTAGAAATTTTTGAAAAAGAATTTGATTATCATGCTTCATTTGATAAGATTTCGCAAGCTTTGGAAGTTGCAGAACCAGGTGTAACCAACCGTTTTGTCACTTCATACGAAAAAACACGTGAGACGATTCGTTTCTAACATAATAAAAGGCTCTATAATATTTGTAGTGGGTAAATCCCCCTATAGATATTATGGAGCCTATTTTTTTGTTCAAAACGAGTAATAGTACTTATTTCTCATTGAAATTATAGCCTGAATTTGATATGATATTTCTATGGATAAAAGTAGAGCAAATCGTGTTGAGCACGATAAAAAGAGAATCGGTTTAATAGCCCTAGTAGCTATCTTTTCAGTAAGTAT
Organism: Streptococcus sp. 27098_8_86; assembly: GCF_041432595.1. GTDB lineage: Bacteria > Bacillota > Bacilli > Lactobacillales > Streptococcaceae > Streptococcus > Streptococcus pneumoniae_F. The sequence continues at coordinate 65,421 of NZ_JAPVZW010000007.1, read as the reverse complement.
TTGTGTCCTTGGTTCAATGATTGGATACAAAGTATATACAAAGCAAAGTTTTGAACAAAGGATTGAATCTCTCAAAAAAGAGAAAGATGATCAATTGAGTGAGGGAAATCAGAAAGATCATTTTCGTAAGGGACAAGCCGAAGTAATTGCCTATTATCCTCTCCAAGGGGAGCAAGTGATTTCATCTGTAAAAGAAATCATGACACAGGATATTAAGGAAAATCTGGAAGACAAGGAAAATCTAGTTTTTTATTATACGGAGAAACAGGATTCGACTTTAAAAGGGATTGTTAACCGAAGTGTGATGAAACAAGTCTATGATTTAACTTCGTCAAAAGTTGAAGAGACTGAAAAAACTAGTCTGGCAAAAGTCCATTTGACAGAAGATGGTAAACCTTTTACACTTGATCAATTATTTTCAGATCCTAGTAAAGCCAAAGAGCAGTTGTTAAAAGAAATCACCTCTTTCTTACAGGATAAGAAATTGGACCAAGAAAAGATTGATCAAGTTGTTAAAGGCTTCTCTGAACAAGACTTGTCTGCATGGAATTTTGATTACAAGGATAGTCAGATTATCCTTTATCCAAGTCAGTCAGTTGAAAATCTAGATGAGATTGCCTTACCAGTATCTAGTTTCTTTGATGTAGTACAATCCTCTTATTTATTAGACAAGGATGCCGAACTTTATAAGGCTTATTATGAAAAGAAAAACCAAAAAGTGGTAGCTCTAACTTTTGATGATGGACCAAATCCTGCAACGACAAATCAAGCATTAGATACACTTTCTAAGTATGGTATCAAGGCAACTTTCTTTGTTTTAGGTAAGAATGTTTCTGGAAATGAAGAGATTTTGAAACGCATGAAATCGGATGGCCATGTTATTGGAAACCATAGTTGGAGTCATCCAGTGCTTTCAAAACTTTCACTTGACGAAGCTAAAAAACAGATTACTGATACTGAGGATGCGCTAACTAAAGTGTTGGGTTCTAGTTCCAAACTTATGCGTCCGCCTTATGGAGCCATTACAGACGACATTCGAAATAGCCTTGATTTGAGTTTTATTATGTGGGATGTGGATAGTCTGGATTGGAAGAGTAAGAATGAAGCAGCAATTTTGACAGAGATTCAACGTCAAGTTCGTAATGGTTCGATTATCTTAATGCATGATATCCATGCTGAAACAGTCAATGCTTTACCAAAGATTATAGATTATCTAAAAGAGCAAGGATATCACTTTGTCACAGTTCCTGAAATGCTTAATTCACGATTAAAAGCACATGAACTATTCTATGACCGTGATCAGTAAGACTTTTGCTGAATAACTAATTAAATCGTAAGTAATTTTTCAATAAATAAATTTAGTCTTGTATTAATCGAGGCTAAATTTTTTTATGTTTAAATCTCATGATAGGATTGGTTAATATTACAATTTTGTTACAAAATAATATTTTGATAGAATTTTCAGATAATTTGGTATATAATACTTTTAATTTAAATAAAAAGGAGTGATTTTATGGGAGATTGCAAAGATTTTTGTCATAACAAGTACCAAATAGCAACAATTTTTCTGCTAACGGTCTTTGCTTTCGGATTTGCTTTCGCACAGGTTAGTGCCGATGAGGGAAAATTTGAAACATCCAATCAAGTTACACGTACTGTAACGACTAATAAATTAGATGATTCAAATAAGCTTGCATCACCAGTCACGGCTGACAAGAATGCTCTAAATTCTTCTTCGAAAGAAAAAACAGAAGTGATAGAGTCATTAAAACAAGATGATTCTATCGAGTATAGAGATAATAAGTCAGACAAGGATTTAACCACACAGAAAGAAACGACTGCTATAAAAAGTGAAGAGAAGAAGGAAGAATCAGCAGTGAAAAGTAATTCTTCTTCAGAAAGCATACAATCACAGTCGTTATCTCAAGGTGGACATAAAGAAAAGCCGAACAGTATCTCCAGTAATGAAATTATTACTGTCCCTAAAACCTGGGAAGCAGGACATAAAGGACAAGGAACTGTAGTCGCTGTTATAGATTCAGGTCTTGATTTGAATCATGAGGTTTTGCGTATTTCTGATCCGTCAAAGGCGAAATTTAAAAATCAGGATGATATCGAAAAAGCTAAAAAGGCTGCTGGTATTGACTATGGGAAATGGTACAGTGACAAAGTAGTATATGCTTATGATTACTTTGATGGAACTGATAATATAAAAGAGGCTGAAAAAGAGTCTCATGGAATGCACGTTACTGGAATTGTAGCTGGAAATCCTGTTAATAAAGCACCGAATTCTGAGAAGGTTTACGGGGTGGCGCCAGAAGCTCAAATTATGTTTATGAGAGTTTTTTCAGACAGAGATAAAACTACAGCCTCTGCCCTTTATGTAAAAGCTATTGATGATGCTGTTGCATTAGGTGCAGATGTGATCAATATGAGTTTGGGTGCAGGTGCGGGTTCAACGGTAGATGCTGGTTCAGATATCATTGATGCAGTAAAAAGAGCACGCGCTAAAGGAGTATCTGTTGTTATCGCTGCAGGTAATAGTAATACTTTCGGTAGAGGTTTTTCACAACCATTGGCAGCAAATCCTGATTATGGTCTTGTCGGAAATCCCTCTACAGTGGAAGATTCAATTTCTGTTGCTTCTATTAATAATAAAATTCTAACTACTGAAGTCTTTGAAGTAAAAGGTTTAGAAAATGACGCTACCCTTGATTATGGTAAGTTTGATTTTAATAGACCTGAAACAGAAAAAGATTTTGAAAACGGGAAAGAATACGAATATGTAGCAGCGGGTATTGGTCGTGAAGAAGATTTTGCTAATATTGATGTAAGAGGCAAGTTAGCACTGATTCAACGTGGTAAAATTAATTTTTCTGATAAGATTAAAAATGCTCTTAAACACGGTGCAGCTGGAGTTTTAATTTATAACAACGTTGAAGGTGCAAATGTTAGTATGTCTGTTACAGGTGATGCTAAGAAAATCCCATCTGTCTTTATTTCAAAACATTATGGTGAAATTCTTAAGTCTGGTCAGTATAAAATTGTCTTTAATCACAAGATGGATAATCGTAAATCAGATGTTGCAGACCAATTGTCAGATTTTTCAAGTTGGGGAGTTACAACAGATGGACAATTGAAACCAGATGTTACTGCACCTGGTGGAAATATCTATTCATCATTTAACGATAATAGCTATGGAAGTATCAGTGGAACAAGTATGGCGGCTCCTCATGTAGCTGGTGTCGCAGCATTAGTCAAAGAATATTTAGCGAAAAAACATCCTGAATTATCAGCTAGTCAAATTTCAGAGATTGTAAAAGCTTTAATTATGTCTACTGCAAAACCACATTTTAATAAACAAACTGGAGCCTATACTTCTCCACGTCAGCAAGGTGCTGGCGTAGTTGACACGATGGCGGCAACAAGCACAGATTTATTTGTAACAGGTGCAAATAACTATCCAAGTGTTACTCTTGGCAATGTTGGTGATAAATTTACCTTTGAAGTTACAATTCATAATATTTCGGATAAAGACCGAACATTGAAGATGATTGTAAATACAAATACTGATGAAGTTGAAGAAGGGAAATTCACTCTCCGTCCACGAAAACTAACTGAAACAGTCTGGCCTGAAGTAACTGTGAAAGCTCATAGTACGAAGACAGTAACAGTTAGTGTAGATACAAGTAAGTTTACTGAAGAACTTAGCAAAATAATGCCAAATGGTTATTTTCTAGAAGGATTTGTTAGATTTGTTAATCCTGCAGATGATGGTTCTGTTATTGGTTTACCATTTATGGGATTTAAGGGAGAATTCCAAAATCTACCTGCAATTGAAAAACCAATTTATCAATTGATTAAGGAAGGAAACAGTGGATTTTACTCTGAAATTGATAAAGATAATCCAGGAATTTCACCTTCAGACGATGCAACTTATTTAACAAGTTCTGAAAATGATGTAAATGTTTTAAAAGCAGAGCGTCAAGGAAGTCGAGTGACTGTACTCGGAGTGAAACAAGATGCTGAAGGAAAATACCATCTACAATTAGATGAAAAGGGGAACATCCGCCTTGCTATCTCGCCAAATGAGGATGGTAATAAAGATTCTGTTAAATTTAAAACTCTTGTCTATAGAAATTTGGTAAATCTTCGTGCGACGGTTTATGATTCTTCGGATACAACACACAGTCAGCCTATTTGGCAAAGTCGTCCAACAGACCTTGTAAAAAATTATTTTGATGGCGATACTAGAAATCCAAGAAGTTACATTGTAGATAAAACAGCTTGGGGAGGACAGGATTCTAATGGAAATCGAGTCTCTGATGGAATTTATGACTATGTTATTAGTTATAAGCCAGATGTCCCTGGAGCTGAGGAACAATACACAATATTTAAAATTCAAATCGATACACAAAAACCTCTGATTACTTCGGGATATATTCGTTCTCAAAAAGATCAAGAACAATTTATAGCTCGTAAACCTCAGGATGTAGGAAATGGCGGAATTCTTCTAGAAAAAGTCTTTTATATTCGTCCTTCTGAAAATAGAGAAGCGACAGATTCAGAAATCGAACAGTATCAAATTATCAAACAAAATGAAGATGGTAGTTATACACTTCCTAAGAACGTTGATAAATCGAAAATCTTCTATTATGTAGAAGACTTTGCGGGAAATGTAGATTTTATATCTCTCAAAGATCTTGTAGGTGAAGAAAATAGTGGCCGTGTAAAAATTGCTATACTAAACAATAAAACCAAGGATGAGATTGATACAACTTATGTTTATCGCATTAAAAATAGCGAAGGTCAATATGTAACTGTTGACAAGTCAAAAGATATTAATTTCTTGAAATTTGGGCATTATGTTGCAGAAATTTTTAGCTATGACCGTACAGAGTTAAAATTTGTGAGTGCTCTATCTAAGGAATTTGATTTAACGAAAGAAAACAGTTTTCAAACTATTACCTTCTTGGCTAACAAAATGAAATATGCTCCAGTAACGATTGGCTTTAATCAAGCTGTTCCTGGAACTACAACGATTACTTTAGTAGGTGAAGACGGTCAGAGTCAAGTCTTGCCAGCTGAAACATATGGTAAACATTCTTATGGTAAGAAAGTAGTTACTGGTGAATATAAAGTTCTTGTAAATCTATCAAACGGTTATGAATTACTTGATAATCTTCAACCATTTAAAGTCCTGTTTGGTAAAAATAATGTTTTGTCACTTTCAGTCGTTTCTAAGTTAGCTTTGATTGCAGCTTTAAATAAACAAATGGAAGTAGTTAAAACTCCGAGATATTATAATACAAAACAGAAGTTAAAAGAGATTTTTGATCAAAGTGTCAAAGATGCGCAACTAGCATTGGGAAGTAAACTTAACCAAGATAAAATTGACCAAATTGTTAAGGCTTTAGAGTCTGCTATGCAAACATTGGATGGTAAGGAATCTGATATCACATCATTGAAGAATGCCATTAAAGCATATGCTGAGACAGTTAAAAAAGGTAAATATATAAATTCTGATCAAGAACGCAAAGGTCAATATGATCGTGAATTTAAACTCTTGGCATTATTAATTACAAAAGATTTGATAACTCAAGATGAAATCGACCGTCTATTGACCACTTTCTTACAAGCACAAGACCAGCTGAATGGGAAAGAAACAGATTTCATGAGCTTAAAAAATGTTATCGTGGATGAAGTGAAGTTCCAAGACAAAGATCCAAGATTTTTGACAGCTAGCAAAGAGGAGAAAGATGCATATAATCTTATTTTCAACAAAGCTAAGCTACTTTTGGAAAATGCAGAAGCTAGTCAAGAAGAAATTAATGCAGTAATCAATGCTCTAAAAGAGACGGCTGTAAAACTTAAGGCTAATAAAGTAGAGATTTCAACCAAACCAGTTGCACCAGTTAAGCCTGTTGATCCAACTAAAGCAGTTGTACCAGTTAAGCCTGTTGATCCAACTAAAGCAGTTGTACCAGTTAAACCAGTTACTCCAGCTAAACCAGTTGTAACGATCAAGCCAGTTATTCCAACTAAACCAGTTGTAACGATTAAACCAGTTATTCCAACTAAACCAGTTGTAATGATTAAGCCAGTTAGTCCAACTAAACCAGTTGTAACGGTTAAGCCAGTTACTCCAGCTAAACCAGTTGTAACGCTTAGTCCAGTTATTCCAACCAAACCAGTTTCTCAAGTGCAACCTGTTAAATTAGTAAGTCACAATAGACAAGTCTCAACTATTAAGTCTTCAATTAGAAATGATAAAATTGAGAAAGCTACATCAATTGTAATACATCATTCCAATATAGAAGCTAAGCATGAGAATAAAACACTAGCTGGAAGTGGTCAACAAGTGCTTTTAGCTACAGTCAACAAAGAAGGAAAACAATTACCAGCCACTGGTGAGAATAACATGATTTCTATTATTCTAAGTATTTCAGGAATTTCTCTCTTATTGTCAGTTATTGGACTTGCAACTTTTTCAAAAAGTGAGTAGAGAATACAATACATCTTTCTATAGTTTTTGATTTACAGTATGTTGCAATTCTGATATAATAGTCAGCAGGAAAGAAAGTCTTATGGCGTTCTTCAAGCGAGCTTGGGATAGTGGGAGCCAAGTAGGGCAAAATAAAGAACTGGCGCTTTCTGTAGTATTTTTAAAAACAATGAAGTAATAAATTAGGGTGGAACCGCGTTTCTGACGCCCCTAGTCGTAAGGCTTGGGTGTTGAAATTCGGTTCTTTTTGAATTCGTCTAATGCCTAAGTAGAAAGGAGCATAATGCTTAAAGGATCTTGTTTATGTAAAGCAGTCACCTACACTCTAGATGAAGAATTGTCGGAAATAGTTTTTTGCCATTGCTCATTTTGTCGGAAAGCAACTGCGTCTGCCTACACAGTTAATGCCAAAGTTAGCAGCAAAAATCTGGCACTGTATGGAAAAGAGAATTTGGTTACTTTTAGTTCATCTCCAGGTAAACAACGTTATTACTGCCAGAACTGTCACAGTCAAATTTTCACTACTCAAGAAAATATACCAGAAGTTTGTGCTTTGAAATTAGGAACAATAGATGAATGCGATCAGAATTTACAAACTGTTCCCAAACGTCATATTTTTCAGGACCCAGCTTTTTCTTGGTTGCTTGATAAATAAATTTAAAAAGATAATATAAATAAAAGGAGTAAACAATGTCTAAAAAATTGACTTTCCAGGAAATCATCCTTACTTTGCAACAATTTTGGAATGACCAAGGTTGTATGCTTATGCAGGCTTATGATAATGAAAAAGGTGCGGGGACAATGAGTCCTTACACTTTCCTTCGTGCTATCGGACCTGAGCCATGGAATGCGGCTTATGTAGAGCCATCACGTCGTCCTGCAGACGGTCGTTACGGGGAAAACCCTAACCGTCTTTACCAACACCATCAATTTCAAGTGGTTATGAAGCCTTCTCCATCAAATATCCAAGAGCTTTACCTTGAGTCTTTGGAAAAATTGGGTATCAATCCTTTGGAACACGATATTCGTTTCGTTGAGGATAACTGGGAAAATCCATCAACTGGTTCAGCTGGTCTTGGTTGGGAAGTTTGGCTTGACGGTATGGAAATTACTCAGTTTACTTACTTCCAACAAGTAGGTGGATTGGCAACTGGCCCTGTGACTGCGGAAGTTACCTATGGTTTGGAGCGCTTGGCTTCTTATATTCAGGAAGTGGATTCTGTCTATGATATCGAATGGGCTGATGGTGTAAAATACGGAGAAATCTTCATCCAGCCTGAGTACGAGCACTCAAAATATTCATTTGAAATTTCGGACCAAGAGATGTTGCTTGAAAACTTTGATAAGTTTGAAAAAGAGGCTGGTCGTGCTTTGGAAGAAGGCTTGGTACACCCTGCCTATGACTATGTTCTCAAATGTTCACACACCTTTAACCTACTTGATGCGCGTGGTGCCGTATCTGTAACAGAGCGCGCAGGCTATATCGCTCGTATTCGTAACCTAGCCCGTGTCGTAGCCAAAACCTTTGTGGCAGAGCGCAAACGCCTAGGCTACCCACTTTTAGATGAAGAAACACGAGCTAAACTCTTAGCAGAAGACGCAGAATAGTGAGTAATACTGTGCTCTAAAATCGTTAGAGGCAAGTCGAAGACTTGCTAGAGGGATATGCACCGCCGTACTTTTATGTGGGGATTTTTGAAACCTTATACTCTTCGAAAATCAAATTCAAACCACGTCAGCTTAACCTTGCCGTACTCAAGTACAGCCTACGGCTAGCTTCCTAGTTTGCTCTTTGATTTTCATTGAGTATTAGGTTCAAAAATCAGTCAGCTAAATCCACTTTGATGAGACTGTTGGAAATCTTGATTAATTTAGTATTAGATTTCCATACAGACTCACAAAGTTAGTTAGCGACGTCCCCAGTACCTAAGGTGCATATCAAAAAAGATTGAAGAAAATGTAAAGGAAAAAACATGACAAAAAACTTATTAGTAGAACTCGGTCTTGAAGAATTACCAGCCTATGTTGTCACACCAAGTGAAAAACAACTAGGCGAAAAAATGGCAGCCTTCCTCAAGGAGAACCGCCTGTCTTTTGAAGCTATTCAGACCTTCTCAACACCACGTCGTTTGGCTTTTCGTGTAACTGGTCTTGCAGATAAACAGTCTGATTTGACAGAAGATTTCAAGGGTCCAGCAAAGAAAATTGCCTTGGATAGTGATGGAAACTTCACTAAAGCAGCCCAAGGATTTGTTCGTGGCAAAGGTTTGACTGTTGAAGATATCGAATTCCGTGAAATCAAGGGTGAAGAATATGTCTATGTCACTAAGGAAGAAGTGGGTCAAGCAGTTGAAGCAATTGTTCCTGGTGTTGTAGATGTCTTGAAGTCATTGACTTTCCCTGTCAGCATGCACTGGGCTGGAAATAGCTTTGAATACATTCGTCCTGTTCACACTTTAACTGTTCTTTTAGATGAAGAAGAGTTTGATTTGGATTTCCTTGATATCAAGGGAGGTCGTGTGAGCCGTGGTCATCGTTTCTTGGGGAAAGAAACCAAAATTCAGTCAGCATTGAGCTATGAAGAAGACCTTCGTGCACAGTTTGTAATCGCAGATCCACGTGAACGTGAGCAAATGATTGTTGACCAAATTAAGGCAATTGAAGCTGAACATGGTGTACGTATCGAAATTGATGCTGATTTGCTGAACGAAGTCTTGAACTTGGTTGAATACCCAACTGCCTTTATGGGAAGTTTTGATGCCAAATACCTTGAAGTTCCAGAAGAAGTTTTGGTGACTTCAATGAAAGAACACCAACGTTACTTTGTTGTTCGTGATCAAGACGGTAACCTCTTGCCAAACTTTATTTCTGTTCGTAACGGAAACGCAGAGCATTTGGAAAATGTCATTAAAGGAAATGAAAAAGTCTTAGTAGCTCGCTTAGAAGACGGTGAATTCTTCTGGCGTGAAGACCAAAAATTGGAGATTTCTGACCTTGTTGAAAAATTAAACAATGTCACCTTCCATGAGAAAATTGGTTCCCTTCGTGAACATATGATTCGTACGGGTCAAATCGCTGTACTTTTGGCAGAAAAAGCAGGTTTATCAGCTGATGAAACAGTTGACCTAGCTCGTGCAGCTGCTATTTACAAGTTTGACTTGTTGACAGGTATGGTTGGCGAATTTGACGAGCTCCAAGGTATTATGGGTGAGAAATATGCCCTTCTTGCTGGGGAAACTCCAGCGGTGGCAGCTGCTATTCGTGAACACTACATGCCTACATCAGCTGAAGGAGAACTTCCAGAGAGTAAGGTCGGCGCAGTGCTTGCTATTGCAGACAAATTGGATACGATTTTGAGTTTCTTCTCAGTAGGTTTGATTCCATCAGGTTCTAATGACCCGTATGCTCTTCGTCGCGCGACTCAAGGTGTGGTTCGTATCTTGGATGCCTTTGGTTGGCACATTGCTATGGATGAGTTGATTGATAGCCTTTATGCTTTGAAATTTGACAGCTTGACTTATGAAAATAAGACAGAGGTTATGGATTTTATCAAGGCTCGTGTTGATAAGATGATGGGTTCTACTCCAAAAGATATAAAGGAAGCCGTTCTTGCAGGATCAAACTTTGTTGTGGCGGATATGTTGGAAGCAGCAAGTGCTCTCGTAGAAGCAAGCAAGGAAGAAGACTTCAAACCATCTGTCGAATCACTTTCTCGTGCCTTTAACTTGGCTGAGAAGGCAGAAGGAGTTGCTACAGTTGATTCAGCACTTTTTGAAAATGACCAAGAAAAAGCTTTGGCGGAAGCAGTAGAATCACTCGTTTTGTCAGGGACTGCCAGTCAGCAATTGAAACAGCTCTTTGCGCTTAGTCCAGTTATTGATGCCTTCTTTGAAAATACTATGGTTATGGCCGAAGATCAGGCTGTCCGTCAAAATCGTTTGGCTATCTTGTCTCATTTAACTCAAAAAGCAGCTAAACTTGCACGATTTAACCAAATTAACACTAAATAAAATTTGATAAACGGACTTTATCTTATCACAAAGGAGAAGAAATGGATCAGAAAAAAATTGATCGTATTAACGAGCTTGCCAGAAAGAAAAAAACAGAAGGTTTGACCCCAGAAGAAAAAGTAGAACAAGCCAAACTACGTGAGGAGTACATCGAAGGTTATCGTCGCTCTGTTCGTCACCACATTGAGGGAATCAAAATTGTGGACGAAGAAGGAAACGATGTTACACCAGAAAAACTACGCCAAGTCCAACGTGAAAAAGGTTTACATGGTCGTAGTCTCGATGATCCAAACTCATAATAAGTGTTCTTTCTTTTAACAAAGATAGATGAAATAATAAGTAAAAGACTAGCAGACAAAAACTGCTAGTCTTTTTTTTGCTAAAAAAGGAACCAAGATGGTTCCTAAAATGATTAGTTACTTGCGCCAGATGTAGCGTCTGCGCCACCACCGTGACCACCGGTATCACCTGAATCAGAAGCTCCAGATGTAGCATCTGCATCGCCGTGACCATGTACGCCAGCAGGAGCTGCAGCATTTCCACCGACTAAACGTTGACCAGTTGTATTGAGGTACCAGTCAAGCCATGGTTGGAAATTAAAGATAATTTCATTAATTCCAGCATATGAACCATCTGGGTAGTACATTGCTTGGTAATTATGGGTATTAATAACACCTTCAGGTGTTCCTGGCACAATTGTACGGACATATTCTTGATCCCCGTTACGCAATACGCCGACAACCCATTCAACGTTTTTCATTCTAGAATCTGGCAATGTACCGTGTACTGTCCCTAATCTATTTCCTGATTGAGCACGGACACGTTTACCAAACATTGTATCTGGGTCTTGGTGAGCGTTATTAAAGTACAAGAATTGATTGTTATCATCTGCAAATGTCAATTCAAATGGCATTGCTTTCAAGAACATATCAATTTGGTTAACTGTCAAGATACCGTGGTCTAATTTAACGTAAGTATCTCCAGAAACTGCTCCAACAAGCTCAGCAGCTTTTTCTACCCATTCTGGATCATCTGGATCAACACCTTGGATGGTAGTTGCAATTGAATTTGTACAATATAAATCTTCTGGCTCAATTGGTTTTGGTTTTTTCAATTTTGAAACGACTCCCACATATTTTACAAAGTTGTCCAAGCATGTTTCAAGGAAATTAACAGTTCCTTCATTTGTGATATTCCCATTAACATCAAAAGCTTCTTTAGCTTTACCGAGAAGGAATTCATTTCCTGGAAGAGTGTAAGCATTGACACCTGGAGCGTCAAGAATCTTACGGAGGTGAACTTGGGCACGTGAAGTACCTTGGTCATAGTAAGAAGCACCCACAATCATGACTGGTTTGTTTTCAAATGGATGAACTTCATATGAAAGCCATTCAAGAACAGATTTTAGGGAAGCTGAGATTGTGTGGTTGTGCTCAGGAGTAGCGATGATAACACCATCAGCACGAGTAATTTTGTTATATAAATAACGTAATTGGAAACTTTCGTCCCATTTTTCGTCTTGGTTAAACATTGGAACTTCGTCAATTTCAAGAACTTCTAATTCAAATTTGAGTTTGAAGTGACGACGGATGAATTCCAAGAGTTTACGGTTATATGATTGATCGTAGTTTGATCCTACAAGTCCAACAAATTTCATTCTTTTTGCTCTCCTATCTTACAAATTTTCCCAGTCAAAGTCTTCAGCATCTTTGCGAAGTAGTGCTTGTGCGTTGCGCAATTTTTCTGTGATTTTTACAAAGATACGGAAGTCGTCAAAAGTAGCATCTAATTTTTTGATAACATCAAGATCCACTAGATCTCCACTTGGGTTGAAGGCTTGAAGAGAATGTGAAAGCAAGAATTCATCTGGAAGGACACTTGCTTTAATTTCTGGAGCATTCAAGATTTGGCGAAGTTGTAATTGGGCACGTGATGAACCAAGCGTACCGTAAGAAGCACCAGTAATCATGATTGGTTTGTTCAAAAGTGGGTAAATACCGTATGACAACCAAGCTAGAGCGCTCATCAAAACTGCAGGAATAGAGTGGTCATACTCAGGAGTACCGATAATAACGCCATCTGCCTCTTCAATTTTAGCAGCAATTTCTAAAATTTCAACAGGTACTTGCTTGTCAGCTGGTTTGTTGAAGACAGGGATATCCTTGATTTCAACAAGTTCAATTTCAGCTTTTTCAGCAAAGTGTTTTTGCATGTATTGAAGCAATTGACGGTTTGTAGAACGTTTTGAATTTGTTCCAACAATAGCAATAAGTTTTAACATGAGATTTCCTTTCTCTTTTTACATAATACGATTTTAAAACTCTATTGAAACATCTAATTCTATAGAGTAGGAATTCCTGAAGAACAGCTTAGATGACCTTCCTTATCGATGAGGATAGCTTCGATGCCCTCTAAACTTTCGACTTGCCAGAGGATAGAGGCAGGTCTTTCTCCAAAAAGACGAGTTGTCCATATTTCACCATCAACGGATTTATCAGAGATGATGGTGAGGCTAGCTAGTTCCGTTTCAACAGGATATCCTGTTTGGCTGTCAAAAATATGATGGTAATCTTTTCCATCGACAGTCAGGTGACGTTCATAAATGCCTGAAGTCACGACAGATTTATTGACAACAGGGATGGTCATTAAGTGATTTCCCCTCGGATTGGCTGGGTCTTGAATCCCGATTTGCCAAGGCTGATTTCCTCTTGCCTGATTTTTTCCAATAGTCAGGATATTCCCTCCCAGATTGATCAAGGCAGATGTCACTCCCTCTTTTCTAAGAAATTGGGCAACCTTATCCGCACTATAACCCTTAGCTAAACAACCAAGATCGATTTTCATTCCTTTTTGTTTTAAAAACACAGTGGAAGTGGAAGAATCTAACTCGATATAATGAGGATTGATTAAAGGAAGTACTGATTCAATTTCTTGAGTCTGGGCAACTTTGGCATCTGAAAAACCGATGCGCCAGGTTTGAATCAAGGGACCAATACTGATATTGAGGTGGCTAGAGGGTGCTAGGCTATGCTCTAATCCAAGTGAAATCAGTTCAAACAAATCAGGATGAACTTTGACTGGAGCTATTCCAGCTTGATAATTGATTTCCATCAACTCCGATTCTTGGCTATTTGCATTGAAACGATATTCTAACTCTTTGAGCAAATCAAAGGATTTTTGGAGCAAGATATCGGCTTGCTCATCCACTAATGAAATAGTGATAGTAGTCCCCATTAGCCGTTCAGAATGTGAACTAAGAGGCAAGCTACCAACTCCTTTCTCTTATGAAAAGAAGGCTGAAATATAGTAAATTTATATTAAATTTAACCCCTTACATTTTCTTTCCATGATACTAGCATACCATAAAGTCAGCGTTTTCACAAATAAAATTTGTAAACTTGTCAAGAAATATGCTCAGAAAATAAAGAGTAATTGTAAGAAAGGCTGATAAAATACAGATTATTTACATTTTTTTACAAAAAAATCGGGAAAATTAGCTAAACTCTTGTAAACGCTAACAGTAAATGTTATACTAGAAGGGTAAATTTAAAATTGAAGGTAGGAATTTTTCTATGAGTAAAATCGTTGTAGTTGGTGCTAACCACGCTGGTACAGCATGTATTAATACTATGTTGGATAATTTTGGCAATGAGAACGAAATTGTTGTATTTGACCAGAACTCTAACATCTCTTTCCTAGGATGTGGAATGGCCCTTTGGATTGGTGAACAAATTGACGGTGCTGAAGGCTTGTTCTATTCTGATAAAGAAAAATTGGAAGCTAAAGGTGCTAAGGTATACATGAATTCACCAGTTCTTTCAATCGACTATGATAACAAAGTAGTTACAGCAGAAGTTGAAGGAAAAGAGCACAAAGAATCATACGAAAAATTGATTTTTGCTACAGGTTCTACACCAATCTTGCCACCAATTGAAGGTGTTGAAATTGTTAAAGGAAACCGTGAATTTAAAGCAACTCTTGAAAATGTACAATTCGTTAAATTGTACCAAAATGCTGAAGAAGTGATTCATAAATTGGCTGACAAGAGCCAACACCTTGACCGTATCGCCGTTGTTGGTGGTGGATACATCGGTGTTGAACTTGCTGAAGCTTTTGAGCGTCTTGGAAAAGAAGTTGTTCTTGTTGACATCGTAGATACTGTCTTGAACGGATACTACGACAAAGACTTCACACAAATGATGGCGAAGAACTTGGAAGACCACAACATCCGCTTGGCTCTTGGTCAAACTGTTAAAGCAATCGAAGGTGATGGTAAAGTTGAACGCTTGATTACTGACAAAGAAAGCTTTGATGTGGATATGGTTGTTCTTGCAGTTGGTTTCCGTCCAAACACAGCACTTGCTGATGGTAAGATTGAACTCTTCCGCAACGGTGCCTTCCTTGTAGACAAGAAACAAGAAACTTCACTTCCAGGTGTATTTGCCGTTGGTGACTGTGCGACTGTTTATGACAATGCTCGTAAAGATACAAGTTACATCGCCCTTGCTTCAAACGCTGTTCGTACTGGTATCGTTGGTGCTTACAACGCTTGTGGACATGAATTGGAAGGAATTGGTGTGCAAGGATCAAACGGTATCTCTATCTACGGTCTTCATATGGTTTCAACTGGTTTGACTCTTGAAAAAGCTAAAGCTGCTGGTTACAATGCAACTGAAACAGGCTTTAACGATCTTCAAAAACCAGAATTCATGAAACATGATAACCATGAAGTAGCCATCAAGATTGTCTTTGACAAAGATAGCCGTGAAATTCTTGGTGCACAAATGGTTTCACGCGATTCTGCAATCAGCATGGGAATTCATATGTTCTCACTTGCTATCCAAGAGCATGTAACAATTGATAAATTGGCATTGACAGACCTCTTCTTCTTGCCACACTTCAACAAACCATACAACTACATCACAATGGCTGCCCTTACAGCTGAAAAATAAAAATGAATGAGCTATCTGGCCTTAAGTTAAGGTCAGATAGTTTTTAGTCAATCTGTACCCATACAATTATGATTTTTTTATCTTGTGGTTCATTCTTTTCTGACTTAAAATGAAATAGTAGCTACCAATATAAATAATGAGGATAAAACAAATGACTGAAAATCGTTATGAATTAAATAAAAACTTGGCGCAGATGCTCAAAGGTGGGGTTATCATGGACGTTCAAAATCCTGAACAGGCTCGTATTGCAGAGGCTGCTGGTGCGGCAGCTGTGATGGCCTTGGAGCGGATTCCGGCTGATATTCGTACAGCTGGTGGGGTTTCCCGCATGAGTGACCCAAAGATGATTAAGGAAATCCAAGAAGCGGTTAGCATTCCAGTAATGGCCAAGGTCAGAATCGGGCATTTTGTTGAAGCTCAGATTTTAGAGGCTATTGAGATTGACTATATCGATGAGAGTGAAGTTTTATCTCCAGCAGACGACCGTTTCCATGTGGACAAGAAAGAATTCCAAGTTCCTTTTGTCTGTGGAGCTAAGGACTTGGGAGAAGCCTTGCGTCGTATCGCTGAAGGTGCTTCTATGATTCGTACCAAAGGAGAACCGGGTACGGGGGATATCGTCCAAGCTGTTCGTCATATGCGCATGATGAATCAGGAAATTCGCCGCATTCAAAACCTACGTGAGGACGAACTTTATGTTGCTGCTAAGGACTTGCAGGTACCTGTAGAATTGGTTCAATACGTCCATGAACATGGAAAATTGCCAGTTGTAAACTTTGCGGCTGGAGGCGTTGCAACGCCAGCAGATGCCGCGCTGATGATGCAATTGGGAGCAGAGGGCGTCTTTGTCGGTTCAGGTATTTTTAAGTCAGGAGATCCTGTTAAACGAGCGAGTGCCATTGTGAAGGCTGTAACTAATTTCCAAAATCCTCAAATCTTGGCTCAAATCTCTGAAGATTTAGGAGAAGCCATGGTTGGTATCAATGAAAATGAGATACAAATCCTCATGGCTGAGCGAGGAAAATAGATGAAAATCGGAATATTGGCCTTGCAAGGGGCTTTTGCAGAGCATGCAAAAGTACTAGAGCAATTAGGAGTCGAGAGTGTCGAAATCAGAAATCTAGATGATTTTCAGCAATATCAGAGTGACTTGTCCGGTTTGATATTACCTGGTGGGGAATCTACAACCATGGGCAAGCTCTTACGTGATCAGGGAATGTTGCTTCCCATTCGAGAAGCCATTCTTTCTGGCTTACCAGCCTTTGGAACCTGTGCGGGTTTAATTTTGCTGGCTAAGGAAATTACTTCTCAGGAAGAGAGTCATCTAGGAACTATGGATATAGTGGTCGAGCGCAATGCCTATGGGCGCCAATTAGGAAGTTTCTACACGGAAGCAGAATGTAAGGGAGTCGGTCAGATTCCAATGACCTTTATTCGTGGTCCGATTATCAGTAGTGTTGGAGAGGGTGTAGAAATTCTAGCAAGAGTTGAAGATCAAATCGTTGCTGCCCAAGAAAAAAATATGCTGGTAACTTCTTTTCATCCAGAACTGACTGATGATGTTCGCTTGCACCAGTACTTTATCAATATGTGTAAAGAAAAAAGTTGAGATTGAATTTCTCAACTTTTTTACATGTAATAAACAATGGCGATGTATTGGAGGGCAGATGCTGCTAGGATAAAGAGATGCCAAATCATGTGGAAATAAGGTTTTTTCTTGGCGTAAAATCCAGCTCCAACTGTATAACAAAGTCCGCCAGTTACCATGAGACTCCAGAAAATTGGTGTCGTTTGACTGATAATGGCAGGAATAATAGCCAGAACCAACCAGCCCATAATCAGGTAAAGAGCAAGGCTAAATTTCTCATTGACTTTCTTAGCAAAGATTTTATAGAGAATACCAAAGATGGTCGTTCCCCACTGGATAGCAATAATCAGATAGCCAAACCAGTTATTCATTAAGGTCAAGACGACGGGCGTGTATGAGCCTGCGATAGCCACATAAATCATTGAATGGTCGATGATCCGCAAGACGTATTTGTGGGTCGAACCATAGGCCATAGAGTGATAAATGGTGGATGATAGAAACATGAGAAAGAGACTAATAACGAAAATGGAAACGCCGATAGAGGATAAAAATCCGTGTGCCTCATAACTATAGGTGGATGAAATGGGGAGTAAGATGAGCATGATGACTGCACCTACGGCATGGGTCACGCTATTAGCAATCTCCTCTCCAAAACTGAGTTGTTTGCTGAGTTTAAGACTAGTGTTCATCGGATTTCCTCCTCTTGAGTATGATGGATTAAAGCTAGGGTTTGATGATAGAGCTTAACGGTTTGGCAGCTGGTTTGGATAATGGGGTTAGCTGGGTCAATTCCTTGGTTCATGTAGTCCACAAAAGCATCGTAGAGTTGGTCTGAACTTGCTTGAGTTTGTAGAGTATTAAGTGTCTGTGCTATTTCTTGAATAGAAAATACAGACTTGAGGGTTGTGATAGCAATCAGACGGGCAATCTGTTGGCGTTGGTATTTTTTCTTGTCAGGCTTTGTCAGGTAACCATGTTTGACATAATTGTTGACCATAGATGCTGTCAGGCCCTTGTCTTTATCAGGAGAGATAGGGGCGCAGACCTGATTGACATAGAGTAAAACCTGGTCCAGATAGAGGTCAATGTTTGGGATTTCTGCCCATTTTGGGTAGGAAAAGGTAGTTTTCATTTCCAACTCCTTTTTATCTAGTTTTAATAACTAGATTATAAAATAATAAAAACAGAAAGTCAAGTTTTAACTGCTTGTAGAAAGACTTAAATTATGCTATGATGGGAGAAACTAGTCAGAAATGAGGAGAACAGATGGAGATTCGTTTAGCTTTTCCAAATGAAGTAGATGCCATCATGCAGGTGATGGAGGATGCTAAAAAATGTTTAGCAGATGCTGGTAGTGACCAGTGGCAAAATGGTTATCCAAATGCTGATATTATTATTGAGGATATTATCTCAGGTCAAGCCTACGTAGCCTTGGAAGAGGGAGAACTACTAGCTTATGCAGCTGTGACCAAGAGTCCAGAGGCAGCCTATGAAGTCATTTATGAAGGCAACTGGCAAGCTGGGGAGTCAGAGTACCTAGTCTTTCACCGTATTGCTGTGGCAGCAGATGTCCAGGGACAGGGAGTTGCTCAAACCTTTTTAGAGGGCTTGATTGAAGGTTTTGACTATCTAGATTTTCGCTCAGATACGCATGTTGCAAACAAGGTCATGCAGCATATCTTTGAAAAACTAGGTTTTAAACAGGTTGGTAAGGTTCCAGTTGATGGCGAACGCTTGGCCTATCAAAAATTGAAGAAATAATGCAAAAGAAGTACGCAAAAATACTCTATTCTTCGCCAATTGGCTCCCTTTCTCTTGTAGCTGATGATTATCATTTGTATGGCATTTGGGTGCAGGAGCAGAAGCATTTTGAGAGGGGACTAGGAGATGAAACGATAGAAGCAGTTGTTAGTCATCCCATTTTAGATCCAGTTATTGCTTGTTTAGATGCTTACTTTAAAGGCAAGCCTCAGGATTTATCCGACTTGCCCTTGGCTTCAATCGGAACGGATTTTGAAAAGCGAGTTTGGTCCTATTTACAGGGAATTCCTTATGGCCAGACAGTGACCTATGGACAAATAGCCCAAGAGCTGCAAGTGGATTCTGCTCAAGCAATTGGTGGAGCGGTAGGACGCAATCCGTGGTCTATCCTAGTACCTTGTCATCGTGTGCTAGGAGCAGGCAAGCGTCTGACAGGTTATGCTGCAGGAGTGGAAAAGAAAGCTTGGCTCTTGGAGCATGAAGACGCAGATTTTAAAGATATAAAATAGAAAGTGAAACACATGTTAGAATTTATCGAATATCCAAAATGTTCAACTTGTAAAAAAGCAAAACAAGAATTAAACCAACTCGGTGTGGACTACAAAGCCGTTCATATCGTCGAAGAAACACCTAGCCAAGAAGTCATTTTAAACTGGCTAGAAACCTCGGGTTTTGAGTTGAAGCAATTTTTTAACACCAGTGGAATCAAATACCGTGAATTAGGATTGAAAGATAAGGTAGGAAGCCTGTCAAACCAAGAAGCGGCTGAGTTGCTAGCAAGTGACGGTATGTTGTTAAAACGCCCCATTTTAGTAGAAAATGGAACTGTTAAGCAAATCGGTTATCGAAAACCCTATGAAGAATTGGGAT
Organism: Streptococcus sp. 27098_8_86; assembly: GCF_041432595.1. Lineage (GTDB taxonomy): Bacteria > Bacillota > Bacilli > Lactobacillales > Streptococcaceae > Streptococcus > Streptococcus pneumoniae_F. The sequence continues at coordinate 45,735 of NZ_JAPVZW010000007.1, read as the reverse complement.
TGAAATAGTTTTTATCTATCTCTTTGATAGATAAAATATATAGCCTCCCTGTTTCAAAGTATGATAAACTAGTAGGTGGACAAAGTCTGTATCTGACCGTAGCAAATAATTTCATTGACGGCAGAAGTATGGTAGAATGAATCATTATCAGGAGAGGATGTTTTTATGAATGTTACAACGATTTTAGCATCAGATTGGTACCAAAACTTGATGCAATTGATTCCGGATGGCAAGCTTTTTAGCCTGCGTTCGGTCTTTGATGGAATTCCAAGAATTGTCCAACAACTTCCAACAACGATTATGTTGACAATTGGTGGTGCCCTTTTTGGCTTGGTTTTGGCGCTTCTTTTTGCCATTGTGAAAATCAATCGTGTCAAGATTTTATATCCCTTGCAGGCCTTCTTTGTTAGTTTCTTAAAAGGGACACCGATTTTGGTCCAACTCATGTTGACCTACTACGGAATTCCTTTGGCTTTGAAAGCTCTCAATCAGCAATGGGGAACTGGTTTCAATATCAATGCTATTCCAGCGGCTGTTTTTGCGATTGTCGCCTTTGCCTTTAATGAGGCAGCTTATGCTAGTGAAACCATTCGTGCAGCCATTCTCTCAGTCAATCCTGGTGAGATTGAGGCGGCACGTAGTTTGGGGATGACCCGAGCGCAAGTTTATCGTCGCGTGATTATTCCAAATGCAGCAGTTGTGGCGACTCCAACCTTGATTAATTCCCTAATCGGCTTGACCAAGGGCACGTCCCTAGCCTTTAGTGCGGGTGTTGTGGAAGTCTTTGCCCAAGCTCAGATTCTGGGTGGAGCTGATTATCGTTACTTTGAGCGCTTCATCTCCGTTGCCCTTGTTTATTGGGTAGTCAATATCGGAATTGAAAGCCTCGGTCGTTTCATCGAGAGAAAAATGGCTATTTCTGCACCCGATACAGTGCAAACAGATGTGAAAGGAGACCTTCGTTAATGATTAAGATTTCGAATTTAAGCAAATCCTTTTCAGGACAGACTGTCTTGGATCATCTGGACTTGGATATTCAAAAAGGGGAAGTTGTAGCCTTGATTGGTTCTTCAGGAGCTGGAAAATCAACTTTCCTTCGTAGTCTCAATTATCTTGAAACACCTGACAGTGGCTCGATTCAGATTGATGGTTTTTCAGTTGATTTTTCTAAAATCACTCAAGAAGAAATCCTTGCCCTACGCCGCAAGTTGTCTATGGTATTTCAGCAGTTTAATTTGTTTGAACGCCGAACAGCACTTGATAATGTGAAAGAAGGCTTGGTTGTGGTCAAGAAATTATCTGACCAAGAAGCGACTAAGATTGCCAAGGAAGAGTTGGCTAAGGTTGGGCTTTCTGACCGTGAAAACCATTACCCTCGCCATTTATCAGGTGGACAGAAGCAACGGGTTGCCCTAGCCCGTGCGCTTGCTATGAAACCAGATGTCTTACTCTTAGACGAACCAACTTCAGCCCTTGACCCAGAATTGGTCGGTGAAGTAGAGAAGTCTATTGCAGATGCTGCTAAGTCAGGTCAGACCATGATTTTAGTCAGTCATGACATGTCCTTTGTAGCCCAAGTGGCTGATAAGATTCTCTTCTTAGATAAGGGGAAAATCATTGAGTCTGGAACACCGGATGAGATTATCCACCATCCAAAAGAAGAGCGGACAAAAGAATTCTTCGCTAGTTACAAACGGACTTATATTTGATATAATAGATAAAGGAAAACTCAGTTAGCTGGACTAGCTGAGTTTACTCTTTAAAAAAGATAGAAATGAGAGAAATCATGCTACTGCAACTATTTTCTTTATATTTCGAGAGTTTGATCTTGACCACCATCCTTGTCCTGATTTTTTTAGGGATTTGGATTGGACTGAGAGCCATGTCGGGAGTTGATAAGACAGCCAAGGCTCGCCAAGCCCATCTCTATGATATGATTATGATTGGGGTCTTGGTTGTTCCAGTATTATCCTTTGCGGTTATGAGTTTAATTCTTGTTTTCAAGGCATAATCCTTGCTTGATTGACAAGAAAGAGTTAGAATAAAGAAAGTTACAACAAGAAAGAAGGAAACTATATGTACGATACTATTATTATCGGTGCTGGACCTGCAGGGATGACTGCAGCCTTGTATGCAGCTCGAAGCAATCTGAAAGTAGCCTTGATTGAAGGTGGTCTGCCAGGTGGTCAGATGAATAATACATCGGATATCGAAAATTACCCTGGATACGCTAATATCAGTGGGCCAGAATTGGCTGAAAAGATGTTTGAACCGCTTGAAAATCTTGGTGTTGAGCACATTTATGGTTATGTTGAAAATGTAGAAGACCATGGTGATTTTAAGAAAGTGATTACTGATGACCAAACATATGAAACACGTACAGTTATCGTAGCAACTGGTTCTAAACACCGTCCTTTGGGAGTACCTGGAGAAGAAGAACTGAACAGTCGTGGAGTTTCCTACTGTGCCGTGTGTGATGGTGCTTTCTTCCGTGACCAAGATTTGTTGGTAGTTGGTGGTGGAGATTCAGCTGTCGAAGAAGCTATCTTCTTGACTCGCTTTGCTAAGACGGTTACCATTGTTCACCGTCGTGACCAACTTCGTGCTCAAAAGGTTTTACAAGACCGCGCTTTTGCGAATGAGAAAATCAGCTTTATCTGGGATTCTGTAGTCAAGGAAATCAAGGGTGAAAACCGAGTAGAATCTGTCGTCTTTGAAAATGTGAAAACAGGTCAAGTGACAGAACAAGCCTTTGGTGGTGTCTTTATCTATGTTGGTTTGGACCCTCTTAGCGATTTTGTTAAAGAATTAAATATCCAAGATCAGGCAGGTTGGATTGTGACAGATAACCACATGAAAACTGCAGTTGACGGTATCTTTGCAGTTGGAGATGTTCGCTTGAAAGACCTTCGCCAAGTAACAACAGCAGTTGGAGATGGAGCAATCGCTGGTCAAGAAGCTTACAAGTTTATCACTGAACATAGTTAATCATAAAAAAGTTTCCAATCAGATGACTGGAAACTTTTTTTATAGTCTATTTCGAAAAACTTCGTACATGAGAATGGCTGCAGCAACACTGGCATTAAGGCTTTGAACATGTCCATTCATAGGAATGGTAATCATTTCATCTACCTGTTTTTTGATGTTGCTAGAGATGCCTTTTCCTTCATTTCCGATAATGAGGGCAATTTTCCCTTTTGTATTCCACTTATGGCAAGGAGTACCGTTCATATCCGTTCCAAAGGTCCAGAAGCCTTCATCCTTGAGTTTGTCTAGAGTTTGGCTTAAATTGGTCACTCTGGCAATTGGGACGTGCTCAATAGCACCTGTGGCTGTTTTGGCAACGACAGGAGTAACCCCGACAGCACGGTGCTTGGGAATGATGACACCTGAAACATTGGTCGCATCGGCTGTTCTCAAGATTGAACCCAAATTATGGGGGTCGGTTAACCCGTCCAGAATCAATAGCAAAGGATTTTCTTCTTGACGCGTTTTGGCAAGGATGTGATCCAGCTCACTATAGGCAAATTCGGACACTCGTAGAACAAAACCTTGGTGAACAGAACCTTCAGTCATTTCAGACAGGGATTTTTTTGAGGTCCAAGAAATGGATACCTTCTTTTCTGTAGCCAGTTCCTTAACTTTCTCAACATTCTTACCTCGGAGATCTTCTTGGAGGTAGAGTTTGTTACCAGTATTTGCAAGGAGGGCTTCGGTAACGGCGTGGACGCCATAGACAATATCATTTGTTTTCATGCCTCTATTATAACACAAAACCCCGTCTTGCAACGGGATTTTCTTTATTCTAGAATTAGTAAACCATCTTTAACTGCAAATGGGTCTTTTTCATTGATACGATCGTAAAACATGATTCCGTTAATGTGGTCAATTTCATGCTGAACAACGATGGAGTTATAGCCTTTAAGTTTGATGCGGTGTTTTTCGCCATCCTTGTCAAAGTAGTCAACAGTAACGCGAGCATGGCGAACAACATAGCCTGGCACATTGCGGTCAACAGACAGGCAACCTTCTCCTTCGCCAAGAGCAGCGTCCTGAACAGAGTGAGAGACGATTTTTGGATTGTACATAATGGCTTGCAGGTCGTAGGCTTCCTGTGGAGTTTCACCTTCTTCAACAATGTTTGGCACCAAAACAGCGATAATGCGTTTTGAGATATCTAATTGGGGAGCAGCAAGACCAACACCACCGCGGAGTCCCATCTTTTCAGCCATGACAGGATCTTGGGAATGTTTGAGGAATTGCATCATCTTTTCACCGAGGATGATTTCCTGATCAGACAAGGGGAAAGTAACTTCCTCAGCAACCGCGCGTAGAGTAGGATTCCCCTCGCGGATAATATCGTTCATATCAATTAAGTGAGCAGCTTTCGTAATACGTTCTATTGCAGACATTTTCTCTCCTTTCATTACCTCTACATGATATCACAAAATGACAAGGAATGAAAGCATTACGGCATCGAGCTTTTATAGAAAATGCCTAGCAGATTCAATTCAATTGTGAAAGAATTATTTATCTGTGATATAATAAAAAGAAAAGGCTTGCATTAGAAAGTAGGGAGAATAAAGATGCAAAGAAGACAAGATAGACATAAACGAGGACCAGTTTTTCATTTTGTGAGAGGTTTTGTAAACTTTTTTAGACGTTACCGTCAGTGGAGCAATAAAGGATTCGTTGCTGTACTTTTGCTGGCAGTTGCTTTATCAATGGGCTTGGTATTGTTGTTTGAAAGTTTCCAAGGAATACCCTTAACCAGTCAAAAAAAGGATGCCATTTCTCAAGAATCAAATAAGACAAATCAAAAATCTAAAGATCAGGAAGAAAAAACTGCTAGAATTATGGCTCATGGAGATTTACTTTACCATGATATTATCTATATGTCAGCTAAAAAGGAAGATGGCAGCTATGATTTTCATGAGAATTTTGAGTATGTTAAACCTTGGCTCAAACAGGCTGATTTGGCCATAGGTGATTTTGAAGGAACTATTAATAAAGATCATTATTTAGCGGGGTATCCTTTATTTAATGCTCCTGGTCAAGTAATGGATGCTATTAAAGATGCTGGGTATCATGTTTTAGATTTAGCCCATAATCATATTTTAGATTCGCAAATTGAAGGAGTTATTTCAACAGCAGATTCTATTGAAAAGGCAGGAATGACACCTATTGGAGTTTATACGCACGAGTCACGTGATCAAGCTCCACTCGTTATCAAGGAAGTGAACGGTATCAAGGTTGCACTTTTGGCTTATTCTTATGGATTTAATGGAATTGAGCAAAGTATTTCTCAAGAAGACTATAACCGCTATCTTTCAGACCTAAACGAAGATAAGATGAAGGCTGAAATTGAACGAGCAGAGAAGGAAGCGGACATTACTGTTATCATGCCTCAGATGGGTGTTGAGTATCGCATAGAACCGACTGAAGAGCAAAAGGCTTTGTACCACAAGATGATTGAATGGGGAGCGGATATTATCTTTGGAGGCCATCCACACGTAGTTGAGCCATCAGAGACTGTTGAAAAAGATGGAGAGAAAAAACTTATCATCTATTCTATGGGAAACTTTATTTCTAACCAACGTATTGAAACGATGCAAGGTGTAGAAAATGCTAAGTGGACAGAGCGTGGTGTTCTTATGGATGTAACTGTCAAGAAAAACAGTGGAAAAACAACTATTGAAACAGCTAAAGCTCATCCTACTTGGGTCAATCGAACACCAAAGGGAACTTTTTCACCAGAAGGATATCCCTTATATCATTATCAAACCTATATCTTAGAAGATTTTATCGAGGGTGGCAGTCATCGTGATCAGTTAGATGAAGCGACTAAGGAACGAATTGATACAGCCTATAAAGAAATGAACGAACATGTGGGATTGAAGTGGGACTAACTTGAATCTAGAGGAAAGTAAATGACGATTAAGGTAATTGCGACAGATATGGATGGGACCTTGCTGGATGCTAGAGGCCAGCTTGATCTCCCACGCTTGGAAAAAATTTTAGATCAGTTGGATCAAAGGGGGATTCGTTTTGTCATCGCGACAGGGAATGAAATTCACCGCATGAGGCAACTACTGGAGCACTTGGTGGATCGAGTGGTTCTGGTTGTTGCAAACGGTGCTCGTATTTTTGAAAACAATGAATTGATTCAGGCTCAGACTTGGGATGATGCCATTGTCGACAAGGCTTTGGCTCATTTCAAGGGTCGAGCGTGTCAGGACCAGTTTGTTGTAACGGGGATGAAGGGTGGTTTCGTCAAGGAAGGTACGATTTTTACAGATCTTGAAAGTTTTATGACTCCAGACATGATTGAAAAATTCTACCAACGGATGCAATTTGTGGATGAGTTAACATCTGACCTCTTTGGTGGTGTTCTCAAGATGAGTATGGTTGTTGGCGAGGAACGTTTGAGTTCGGTTTTGGAAGAAATCAATGACCTCTTTGATGGCCGTGTTCGTGCTGTATCCAGTGGCTATGGTTGCATTGATATCCTTCAAGCTGGAATTCATAAAGCATGGGGCTTGGAAGAATTACTCAAGCGCTGGGACTTGAACCCCCAACAAATCATGGCTTTTGGTGACAGTGAAAATGATGTTGAAATGCTTGAAATGGCTGGAATTGCCTATGCGATGGAAAATGCTGATGAGAAAGCCAAAGCTGTGGCGACTGCTCTAGCACCAGCTAACAGCCAAGGAGGAGTTTACCAAGTCTTGGAAAATTGGTTAGAAAAAGGAGAATGAAGTGGCAGTACAGTTATTAGAAAATTGGTTACTAAAGGAACAAGAAAAAATCCAAACCAAGTATCGTCACTTAAATCAGGTTTCTGTTGTAGAGCCAGACATTCTTTTTATTGGGGATTCCATTGTCGAATATTATCCTCTGCAGGAACTATTTGGAACTGCAAAGACGATTGTCAATCGAGGCATTCGAGGTTATCAGACAGGGCTGTTATTAGAGAATCTGGATGCGCATCTGTACGGTGGGGCGGTAGATAAAATTGTCCTTTTAATTGGGACAAATGATATCGGAAAAGATGTGCCTGTGAATGAGGCTCTCAATAATCTCGAAGCTATCATACAATCCATTACTCGCGATTATCCATTGACTGAGATTAAATTGCTTTCCATTTTGCCAGTCAATGAGGGAGAGGAGTACAAGCAGACAGTCTATATCCGCACGAATGAAAAAATCCAGAAATGGAATCAATCCTATCGAGAGTTTGCTTCAGCCTATATGCAGGTAGAATTTGTGCCAGTTTTTGATAGTTTGACAGACCAAGTAGGTCAACTCAAAAAAGAATATACAACTGATGGACTGCATCTCAGTGTTGCTGGTTATCAGATTTTGACAAAATCTTTGAAAGACTATCTTTTGTAGTTAATTGCTTTCCTTTTTGCATTTTTGAGTTAGATAAGGTATAATGGTTTTGTTGTCTTTTGGGGTCGTTACGGATTCGACAGGCATTATGAGGCATATTTTGCGACTCGTGTGGCGACGTAAACGCTCAGTTAAATATAACTGCAAAAAATAACACTTCTTACGCTCTAGCTGCCTAAAAACCAGCAGGCGTGACCCGATTTGGATTGCTCGTGTTCAATGACAGGTCTTATTATTAGCGAGATACGATCAAACTTTGTCTAGCAGTTTGGTAAGAGATTTATAGGCTCGCAGTTCCTAGGCTTGAGTTATGTGTCGAGGAGCTGTTAAAACAATACATAACCTATGGTTGTAGACAAATATGTTAGCAGATGTTTGGACGTGGGTTCGACTCCCACCGGCTCCATTATTCTTTTGCATTCCTTTCTAAAACGTTGTACTTACAGCGTTTTTTATTTTGTTCTTTGGTATTCCTTGGTATTCTTTTTTACAAAAAGGATACAATTTTCAGTTGTATCCTAAATATTAAATCAAGTCCTGAATTTTCTTAAGTTTTTATCATATTTTCTGTTATAATTAAGGTGCCTTAAGAAAAATATTAAGGTGCCTTAAGAAAAATAATGAAAAAACTAAATGTTTTTCATATAGTTTTCATTGTTTTAATAGTTTAAAGTCAATCTTATTTTTCTCTAATAGAAAATAATGAAAAAGTAGGTTTAGAAAGAGGTAAGTATCTATGTCTTCTCATAAAAAAGTGTCACTCTCTGAGATTAATCAATCTATCGATACTCCAAATAACAATCATTTCTGGCAAAATTTAAATGCCTTTTTAGGTCCGGGTGCTCTTGTCGCAGTTGGTTATATGGATCCAGGAAACTGGATTACCAGTGTAGTCGGTGGTGCTTCCTATAAGTATAGTCTCTTGTTTGTTATCTTGATTTCATCTCTCATTGCCATGCAACTTCAGCAGATGGCAGGAAAGCTTGGTATTGTAACCCAGATGGACCTGGCTCAAGCAACGGCTCATCATTCACCTAAATGGCTTCGTTATAGTCTATGGGTGATTTTAGAATTAGCCTTGATGGCGACAGATCTGGCAGAAGTTCTAGGTTCAGCGATTGCTCTCAATCTTCTCTTTAAGATTCCGATTATGATAGCAATTCTCTTGACCGTGTTGGATGTTTTTCTCTTATTGCTTCTGATGAAATTTGGCTTTAAGAAGATTGAAGCTATTGTGACAACACTGATTTTAACCATTCTAGCAATTTTTACCTATCTGGTAGCTTTGTCACATCCAAGCTTCCAAGGAATCGTTGAGGGTTATCTACCGAATGCAACCTTATTTGAAAGTCCCTTGCCAGGGCATGAAAGTCAATTAACCTTGGCACTAGGGATCGTGGGAGCAACGGTTATGCCCCATAACCTCTATTTGCATTCTTCCTTGTCACAAACTCGGAAAATCAATCACAAGGACAAGAATGATGTTCGAAAAGCCGTGCGCTTTATGACCTGGGATTCAAATCTCCAATTATCCTTGGCCTTTGTGGTTAACTCCCTTCTATTAATTCTCGGGGCGGCTCTCTTTTTCGGCCATGCATCTGAGATTTCTGCCTTCTCTCAAATGTATAATGCCTTGCAGGATTCTACTATTGCAGGAGCTATAGCTAGCTCGACCTTATCAACCTTGTTTGCCTTGGCTTTATTAGCCAGTGGTCAAAATTCGACAATTACGGGTACCTTGACTGGACAAATCGTTATGGAAGGTTTCTTGCATATGAGATTACCTCAATGGTTCATTCGTTTGGCAACTCGTCTCTTTGCCTTGTTGCCTGTCATGATTGTAGCGGTTCTGTTTGGTCATCAGGAAAAAACATTAGATCAGTTATTGGTTTATTCACAAGTCTTTCTTTCGATTGCTCTTCCATTTTCAATCTTCCCACTGATTTATCTAACTTCTAAGAAATCACTGATGGGAGAATTTACCAATGCCAAATGGAATACCATCCTTGGCTATATCGTTTCCATTATCTTAACAATTCTCAATGTGAAATTGTTATTTGATATTTTCTAAGAAATTCACCCGAGTTATAAAACAAGCATATAAGAAAAAAGATACCCAAGATTTCTTGGGTATCTTTTTTAAAATAAACGGAAGACATGGGATTCGAACCCACGTACGCTGTTACACGCCTACCGCGTTTCCAACACGGCCTCTTAAGCCTCTTGAGTAATCTTCCAATACTTACTTAAATAGTCTATCATAAAGCCTCTTATCTTGCAATAAAAATTCTAGAAATAAGAAAAATGATAGATTTTGAAAGAAAATGATAAAAAATGCTTGACTTTGAAAGAAAGTGTGATAGAATGAATAGTGTAAACGATAACAGGAGGTGATTCGGTGTTAAAAACAGAGCGGAAGCAACTGATTTTAGAGGAGTTAAATCAACACCATGTAGTTTCTCTAGAGAAATTAGTTAGTTTGCTAGAAACTTCAGAATCAACGGTTCGAAGAGACTTGGATGAGTTGGAAGCAGAAAACAAGCTTCGTCGCGTGCATGGTGGAGCAGAATTGCCCCATTCCTTGCAGGAAGAAGAAACCATTCAAGAAAAATCTGTCAAAAACCTTCAAGAAAAGAAGTTGCTGGCTCAGAAGGCGGCTTCTCTTATTAAGGAACAAGATGTCATCTTTATCGATGCTGGAACAACGACAGCCTTTTTGATTCATGAATTGGTCAATAAGAATGTCACAGTTGTGACCAACTCTATTCACCATGCCGCTCAGTTGGTTGAAAAGCAGATTCCAACTGTCATGGTTGGAGGAAGTGTCAAGATGGCGACAGATGCGAGCATCGGGGGCGTTGCTCTTAACCAGATTAACCAATTGCACTTTGACCGTGCCTTTATCGGGATGAATGGTGTGGACGATGGTTATTATACGACTCCTGATATGGAGGAGGGAGCTGTGAAGAGAGCTATTTTGGAGAATGCCAAACAGACCTATGTCTTGGTGGATTCGTCTAAGCTTGGACAAACTTGCTTTGCCAAGGTAGCACCACTCAAACGAGCTATTGTTATCACAAGTCAAGGGCATGAGCTTTTGCAGGCTATTAAGGAGAAAACGGAGGTAATAGAAGTATGATTTATACAGTCACACTCAATCCATCCATTGACTATATCGTTCGTTTGGACCAAGTCCAAGTCGGTAGTGTCAATCGAATGGATAGTGATGATAAGTTTGCTGGTGGGAAAGGAATCAATGTCAGTCGTGTCTTGAAACGCTTGGATATTCCAAATACAGCGACTGGATTTATCGGAGGTTTTACTGGTAAATTTATCACAGATACTTTGGCTGATGAAGAAATTGAGACACGTTTTGTCCAAGTGGCAGAAGATACTCGTATCAATGTTAAAATCAAAGCAGACCAAGAGACAGAAATCAACGGAACGGGTCCAAATGTCGAACCAGCCCAGTTAGAAGAATTGAAAGCTATATTATCTAGTCTGACAGCAGATGATACGGTTGTCTTTGCGGGTTCGAGTGCTAAAAACCTAGGAAATGTTATCTACAAGGATTTGATTGCCTTGACACGCAAGACTGGTGCGCAAGTCGTTTGTGATTTTGAAGGACAGACCTTGATTGATAGTTTGGACTACCAGCCACTTTTGGTCAAACCAAACAATCACGAACTTGGAGCTATCTTTGGAGTGAAACTTGAAAGTTTGGACCAAATCGAGAAATATGCTCGAGAATTGCTGGCTAAAGGTGCTCAAAACGTCATTATCTCTATGGCTGGCGACGGTGCCCTTCTTGTCACATCTGAGGGAGCTTACTTCGCTAAACCAATCAAAGGGACAGTCAAAAATTCAGTTGGTGCTGGTGATTCTATGGTTGCCGGATTCACAGGTGAATTTGTCAAATCAAAAGACGCAGTAGAAGCCTTCAAATGGGGAGTGGCTTGTGGAACAGCAACGACATTCTCAGATGACTTGGCAACGGCAGAATTTATTAAAGAAACATATGAAAAAGTTGAGGTAGAAAAACGATGAAAATTCAAGACCTATTGAGAAAAGATGTCATGTTGCTGGATTTGCAGGCAACTGAAAAAACAGCTGTCATCGACGAGATGATTAAAAGCTTGACAGACCACGGTTATGTGACAGATTTTGAAACCTTTAAAGAAGGAATTTTGGCGCGTGAAGCTCTGACTTCTACAGGCTTGGGTGATGGTATCGCTATGCCTCACAGCAAAAATGCTGCTGTCAAAGAGGCGACAGTTCTCTTTGCTAAGTCAAATAAGGGTGTTGATTATGAGAGCTTGGATGGGCAAGCAACTGACCTCTTCTTTATGATTGCAGCTCCAGAAGGTGCCAATGATACTCACTTAGCAGCCTTGGCAGAATTGTCTCAATACTTGATGAAAGACGGTTTTGCTGACAAACTTCGTCAAGCAACATCTGCAGACCAAGTCATCGAACTTTTTAACCAAGCTTCAGAAAAAGCTGAGGAGCCTGTTCAAGCACCTGCTAATGATTCTGGTGACTTTATCGTGGCTGTTACAGCTTGTACGACAGGTATTGCCCACACTTACATGGCCCAAGAAGCTCTTCAAAAAGTGGCTGCTGAAATGGGGGTTGGTATCAAGGTCGAAACCAACGGTGCTAGCGGTGTTGGAAACCAACTAACTGCAGAAGATATCCGTAAGGCTAAAGCGGTTATCATCGCAGCAGATAAGGCTGTAGAAATGGATCGTTTCGATGGCAAACCATTGATCAATCGTCCAGTTGCTGACGGTATCCGTAAGACAGAAGAATTGATTAACTTGGCTCTTTCTGGGGATGCGGAAGTCTACCGTGCCGCAAATGGAGTAAAAGCTGCAACAACAAGTAATGAAAAACAAAGCCTTGGTGGTGCCTTCTACAAACACTTGATGAGTGGTGTATCTCAAATGTTGCCATTCGTTATTGGTGGTGGTATCATGATCGCCCTTGCCTTCTTGATTGATGGAGCTTTGGGTGTTCCAAATGAAAATCTTGGAAATCTTGGTTCTTACCATGAGCTAGCTTCTATGTTCATGAAAATTGGTGGTGCAGCCTTTGGCTTGATGCTTCCAGTCTTTGCAGGTTATGTTGCCTACTCTATCGCTGAAAAACCAGGCTTGGTAGCAGGTTTCGTGGCTGGTGCTATTGCCAAAGAAGGTTTTGCCTTTGGTAAAATCCCTTATGCAGCAGGTGGTGAAGCAACTTCAACTCTTGCAGGTGTCTCATCTGGTTTCCTAGGTGCCCTTGTTGGTGGATTTATCGCAGGTGCCTTGGTTCTTGCTATCAAAAAATACGTTAAAGTTCCTCGTTCACTTGAAGGTGCTAAATCAATCCTTCTCTTGCCACTTCTTGGAACAATCTTGACTGGATTTGTCATGCTAGCTGTTAACATCCCGATGGCAGCAATCAACACTGCTATGAATGATTTCCTTGGCGGTCTTGGAGGCGGTTCAGCTGTTCTTCTTGGTATCGTCCTTGGTGGAATGATGGCTGTTGACATGGGTGGACCAGTTAACAAAGCGGCTTATGTCTTTGGTACAGGTACGCTTGCAGCGACTGTTTCTTCAGGTGGTTCTGTAGCCATGGCAGCAGTTATGGCTGGAGGAATGGTTCCACCACTTGCAATCTTTGTCGCAACTCTTCTTTTCAAAGATAAATTTACTAAAGAAGAACGCAACTCTGGTTTGACTAACATCATCATGGGCTTATCATTTATCACTGAGGGAGCGATTCCATTTGGTGCGGCTGACCCAGCTCGTGCTATCCCGAGCTTTATCCTTGGTTCAGCAGTAGCAGGTGGCCTCGTTGGTCTTGCTGGTATCAAACTTATGGCGCCACACGGAGGAATCTTTGTAATCGCCCTTACTTCAAATGCTCTTCTTTACCTTGCCTCTGTCTTAGTAGGAGCAATTGTAAGTGGTGTGGTCTATGGTTACCTACGCAAACCACAAGCATAAAACTTAGATAGAAAATGAAAAGATTGGACCGTTTGGTGCAGTCTTTTTCTCTTTCCGAAATGCCTGTGAAATATGGTATAATAGAAGAATGGCAAACAAGAATACAAGTAAAACAAGACGGAGACCGTCTAAAGCAGAACTCGAAAGAAAAGAAGCGATTCAACGAATGTTGATTTCGTTGGGAATCGCGCTTTTATTGATTTTCGCAGCCTTCAAATTAGGGGCTGCAGGTATCACCCTTTACAATTTAATACGCTTGCTGGTAGGTAGCCTAGCTTATTTGGCAATATTTGCTCTTTTAATCTATCTCTTCTTTTTCAAGTGGATCCGAAAACAGGAAGGGCTCTTATCTGGCTTTTTCACCATATTTGCAGGCTTACTCCTGATTTTTGAGGCCTACTTAGTTTGGAAATATAGTTTGGACAAGTCCGTTCTAAAAGGAACCATGGCTCAGGTTGTGACTGATTTGACAGGTTTTCGAACGACCAGTTTTGCTGGTGGAGGCTTGATTGGTGTTGCCCTCTATGTGCCAACAGCCTTTCTCTTCTCAAATATCGGTACTTACTTTATTGGTTCTATCTTGATTTTAGCTGGAGCCCTGCTAATCAGTCCTTGGTCTGTTTACGATATTGCTGAATTTTTCAGTAGAGGCTTTGCCAAATGGCGGGAAGGTCATGAGCGTCGAAAAGAGGAACGCTTTGTCAAACAAGAAGAAAAAGCTCGTCAAAAGGCTGAGGAAGAGGCTAGATTAGAACAAGAAGAGACCGAAAAAGCCTTACTCGATATGCCTCCTGTTGATATGGAAACGGGTGAAATTCTGACAGAAGATGTTGTGCTTGACGTTCCACCTGTTCCAGAAGAAGAATGGGTAGAACCAGAAATCATCCTGCCTCAAGCTGAACTTGAATTTGCTGAACAGGAAGATGGCTCTGATGATGAAGATGTACAGGTCGATTTTTCAGCCAAGGAAGCCCTTGAATACAAGCTGCCAAGCTTGCAACTCTTTGCGCCAGATAAACCCAAAGATCAGTCCAAGGAAAAGAAGATTGTTCGAGAAAATATCAAAATCCTAGAAGAAACCTTTGCCAGCTTTGGTATCAAGGTAACGGTTGAACGGGCTGAAATAGGACCATCGGTAACCAAGTATGAAGTCAAGCCAGCAGTTGGTGTACGGGTTAACCGTATTTCCAATCTGGCAGACGACTTAGCGCTGGCTCTAGCAGCCAAGGATGTTCGGATTGAAGCTCCGATCCCTGGGAAATCCTTAGTCGGAATTGAGGTTCCTAACTCTGAAATTGCGACCGTTTCCTTCCGTGAACTCTGGGAACAGTCTCAGACTAAACCAGAAAATCTCCTCGAAATTCCTCTGGGTAAGGCTGTCAATGGAACTGCTCGAACCTTTGATCTTTCCAAGATGCCCCACCTACTTGTTGCAGGTTCGACGGGATCCGGAAAGTCAGTCGCAGTTAACGGTATTATCGCTAGCATTCTGATGAAAGCAAGACCAGACCAGGTCAAGTTTATGATGGTGGATCCAAAGATGGTTGAGTTATCGGTTTACAATGACATTCCTCACCTCTTGATTCCAGTTGTGACCAATCCACGCAAGGCCAGCAAGGCCCTGCAAAAGGTTGTGGACGAGATGGAAAATCGTTATGAACTCTTTGCAAAGGTAGGAGTTCGGAATATTGCAGGTTTTAATGCTAAGGTAGAAGAGTTTAATGCCCAGTCTGAGTACAAGCAAATTCCGCTACCTCTTATTGTCGTGATTGTGGATGAGTTGGCTGACCTCATGATGGTTGCTAGCAAAGAAGTAGAAGATGCCATCATTCGTCTTGGACAGAAGGCGCGTGCTGCAGGTATCCACATGATTCTTGCAACCCAGCGTCCATCCGTTGACGTCATTTCTGGTCTGATCAAGGCCAATGTCCCATCTCGTGTCGCTTTCGCAGTTTCATCAGGAACAGACTCCCGTACTATTTTAGATGAAAATGGAGCAGAAAAACTGCTTGGCCGAGGGGATATGCTCTTTAAACCGATTGATGAAAATCATCCAGTTCGCTTGCAAGGATCCTTTATCTCGGATGATGATGTCGAACGTATCGTAAACTTTATCAAGGCTCAGGCGGATGCAGACTACGATGAGAGTTTTGATCCAGGTGAGGTTTCTGAAAATGAAGGAGAATTTTCAGATGGAGATGCTGGTGGAGATCCTCTTTTTGAGGAAGCCAAGGCTTTGGTTATCGAGACACAGAAAGCCAGCGCATCCATGATTCAGCGTCGTTTGTCAGTTGGATTTAACCGTGCGACCCGCCTCATGGAAGAACTTGAGATGGCAGGTGTCATTGGTCCAGCTGAAGGTACTAAACCTCGAAAAGTTTTACAACAATAAAAAATAGCTTCTTTCCAAGTTTGGAAGGAGGCTATTTTAGTGATTATTGATTAGTTTTATTTTCCGAAGTTGGGGTATTGGACTGTTTTTCATTTTCAGTAGTGGGTTTACTTGGAGCAGGAGTAGTAGATTCCTGAGTTGCTGCTTTCTGCTCTTCTCTTTTCTCTTCCTTGACGCTAGATTTTGGTGTTTCCTCTTGCTGTGTTTTTTCTTGGGTAGTGTTAGTTTCCTTATTGGGACTAGTGTTTTCCTGAGGGGATTCCTTTTGAATTTCTTTGACAATTGTTGTCGTCTGGCTTGTCGTAGGTTCTTTTTTAGTATTTTTGTTATTATCCAAGGCGTTCATAATCGTGATACTTGCGGTAATTAAGCCGAGGATACTACCGATAGTAGCGACGGTTTTTTGAAAGACCGTGAAGCCTTTTTTGATGTGTTCTGTTTTTGGTTTTGAAGTTCTACGATAATTAGTCATACATTCTCTCCTTTAATTAAAATTTATTATACCGCATTTCTTTAAAAAAATCTTAAAAAAAGAGAAATTGCCCTTTCTTGTCGCAGGCTCCGTTTCATGATACAATAGAGGGAGTGATTTTAGAAAGCGTGAGAAAATATGATTTACTTTGATAATTCGGCGACGACCAAGCCCTATTCTGAAGCACTTGAAACTTATATGCAGGTCGCTTCAAAAATTTTAGGAAATCCATCTAGCCTCCATCGTTTGGGAGACCAGGCAACACGAATCTTAGATGCTTCCCGCCAACAGATTGCAGATTTAATCGGTAAGAAAAGCGATGAAATCTTCTTTACTTCTGGTGGGACAGAAGGAGATAACTGGGTCATCAAGGGTGTGGCCTTTGAAAAGGCTCAGTTTGGAAAACACATTATTGTATCAGCCGTTGAACATCCAGCAGTTAAGGAATCAGCCCTCTGGCTGAAAAGTCAAGGATTTGAAGTGGATTTTGCTCCAGTTGATGAGAAAGGATTTGTGGATGTGAAGGCGTTAGCAGATTTGATACGACCAGATACGACCCTCGTTTCCATCATGGCAGTTAACAATGAAATTGGCTCTGTTCAGCCCATTGAGGCTATTTCAGAACTGTTAGCAGACAAGCCGACTATTTCCTTCCACGTTGATGCGGTTCAGGCACTTGCTAAGATTCCGACTGAAAAGTATCTGACAGAACGAGTGGATTTTGCGACTTTCTCTAGCCACAAGTTTCACGGAATTCGAGGGGTTGGATTTGTCTATATCAAGTCTGGCAAGAAGATTACGCCTCTTTTAACTGGTGGTGGTCAGGAACGTGATTACCGTTCGACAACTGAAAATGTAGCAGGTATTGCAGCGACAGCCAAGGCTCTCCGTTTATCTATGGAAAAGCTAGATATCTTTACTAGCAAGACTGGGCAGATGAAGGCAGTGATTCGTCAAGCACTTCTGGACTATCCAGATATTTTTGTCTTTTCAGATGAGGAAGACTTCGCCCCTCATATTCTGACTTTTGGAATCAAGGGTGTTCGTGGTGAAGTCATCGTTCACGCCTTTGAAGACTATGATATTTTCATCTCAACGACCTCTGCTTGTTCATCCAAGGCTGGGAAACCTGCAGGAACTCTTATTGCTATGGGAGTGGATAAAGATAAGGCCCAGTCAGCTGTGCGTCTAAGCCTAGACCTTGAAAATGATATGAGTCAGGTCGAGCAGTTTTTGACCAAGTTAAAATTAATTTACAACCAAACTAGAAAAGTAAGATAGGAGCATTCATGCAGTATTCAGAAATTATGATTCGCTACGGTGAGCTGTCAACCAAGGGTAAAAACCGTATGCGTTTCATCAATAAACTTCGTAATAATATTTCAGACGTTTTGTCTATCTATCCCCAAGTTAAGGTAACGGCAGATCGCGACCGTGCCCACGCTTATCTCAATGGAGCAGATTACACAGCAGTAGCAGAATCCCTCAAACAAGTATTTGGTATTCAAAATTTTTCCCCTGTTTATAAGATTGAAAAATCTGTAGAAGTTCTGAAGTCTGCTGTCCAAGAGATTATGCAGGACATCTACAAGGATGGCATGACCTTTAAAATTTCTAGCAAGCGTAGCGACCACAACTTTGAGTTGGATAGTCGTGAACTCAATCAAACACTTGGAGGAGCTGTTTTCGAAGCCATTCCAAATGTGCAAGCTCAAATGAAAAGTCCTGACATCAATCTTCAGGTGGAGATCCGTGAAGAAGCAGCCTATCTTTCTTATGAAACCATTCGTGGGGCTGGTGGTTTGCCAGTTGGAACTTCAGGTAAAGGGATGCTCATGTTGTCAGGAGGGATTGACTCACCTGTAGCAGGTTATCTTGCTCTTAAGCGTGGAGTGGATATTGAAGCTGTTCATTTTGCCAGCCCACCTTACACCAGTCCTGGTGCCCTAAAAAAAGCCCAAGATTTGACTCGAAAATTGACCAAGTTCGGTGGCAATATCCAGTTTATCGAGGTGCCTTTCACAGAGATTCAAGAGGAAATCAAAGCCAAAGCGCCAGAAGCCTATCTCATGACCTTGACGCGTCGTTTTATGATGCGGATTACTGACCGTATTCGTGAGGTACGAAATGGTTTAGTTATCATCAATGGGGAGAGTCTAGGTCAAGTAGCCAGCCAAACCCTTGAAAGCATGCAGGCTATCAATGCCGTTACCAACACTCCCATCATCCGCCCAGTTGTAACCATGGACAAGTTGGAAATCATTGACATCGCCCAGGAAATCGATACCTTTGACATTTCAATCCAACCGTTTGAAGACTGCTGTACCATTTTTGCGCCAGATCGTCCGAAAACAAATCCTAAGATTAAGAATGCGGAGCAGTATGAAACTCGCATGGATGTTGAAGGTTTAGTTGAGCGAGCTGTGGCTGGAATCATGATTACTGAGATTACACCGCAGGCTGAAAAAGATGAAGTGGATGACTTGATTGACAATCTTCTCTAATCAGAAAATCCAGAAGAATTTAGAAAAATAAATGAAAAAGTTAGTTTTTAATTCCAAAAACGGAAGCAAAACTAACTTTTTTTCTGTAAATGTGATATAATAAAATAAAATTTTGAATATAGAGAGTTTTCTGACAATGAATCAATCCTACTTTTATTTAAAAATGAAAGAACACAAACTCAAGGTTCCTTATACAGGTAAGGAACGCCGTGTACGTGTTCTTTTGCCTAAAGATTATGAGAAAGACACGGATCGTTCCTATCCTGTTGTTTACTTTCATGACGGGCAAAATGTTTTTTATAGCAAGGAGTCTTTCATTGGCCATTCATGGAAGATTATCCCAGCTATTAAGCGTAATCCTGATATCAGTCGCATGATTGTCGTTGCTATTGATAATGATGGTATGGGGCGGATGAATGAGTATGCGGCTTGGAAGTTCCAAGAATCTCCTATTCCGGGGCAGCAGTTTGGCGGTAAGGGTGTGGAATATTCTGAGTTTATCATGGAGGTGGTCAAACCTTTTATCGATGAGACCTACCGTACCAAAGCTGACCGCCAGCATACGGCTATGATTGGTTCCTCACTAGGCGGCAATATTACCCAGTTTATCGGTTTGGAATACCAAGACCAGATTGGTTGTCTAGGGGTCTTTTCATCTGCTAACTGGCTCCATCAAGAAGCCTTTAACCGCTATATTGAACGCAAGAAACTATCGCCCGACCAGCGTATCTTTATCTATGTTGGAACAGAAGAAGCAGATGATACGGACAAGACCCTGATGGCTGGTAATATCAAACAAGCCTATATCGATTCGTCTCTTAGGTATTACCATGATTTGATAGCAGGTGGGGTACACTTAGATAATCTTGTCTTGAAAGTTCAGTCTGGGGCCATCCATAGTGAAATCCCTTGGTCAGAAAATTTACCAGACTGTCTAAGATTTTTTGCAGAAAAATGGTAAAGTAAGAAAGGAGAAAGCCAATGCATATTGAAAACCTTAGCCACTGGAGTGGCAATCTTAACCGTGAAATGTACCTTAATCGTTATGGACATGCTGGGATTCCAGTTGTGGTTTTTGCTTCATCAGGTGGTAGTCACAACGAATACTATGATTTTGGCATGATTGATGCCTGTGCTTCCTTTATCGAGGAAGGCCGTGTCCAGTTCTTTACCCTATCCAGTGTAGATAGTGAGAGCTGGTTGGCCACTTGGAAAAATGGGCACGACCAAGCGGAAATGCACCGTACCTATGAACGCTATGTGATTGAGGAGGCCATTCCTTTTATCAAGCATAAGACAGGTTGGTTTGATGGCATGATGACGACAGGTTGCTCCATGGGCGCCTACCATGCAATCAACTTTTTTCTCCAACATCCAGATGTCTTTACAAAGGTGATTGCTCTTAGTGGTGTTTACGATGCACGTTTCTTTGTCGGCGATTACTACAATGACGATGCTATTTACCAAAACTCGCCAGTAGATTATATCTGGAATCAGAATGACGGCTGGTTTATTGATCGTTACCGTCAGGCAGAGATTGTGCTGTGTACGGGGCTTGGTGCCTGGGAACATGACGGACTACCGTCTTTCTACAAGCTCAAAGAAGCCTTTGACCAGAAACAAATTCCAGCCTGGTTTGCTGAATGGGGACACGATGTCGCCCACGACTGGGAATGGTGGCGCAAACAAATGCCCTATTTTCTTGGACACCTGTATCTATAAAAGGAGCTACCTATGAATTATCTTGTTATTTCTCCCTATTATCCACAAAACTTTCAACAGTTTACTATTGAACTAGCCAATAAAGGTATTACCGTCTTGGGAATTGGTCAAGAGCCCTACGAGCAACTGGATGATCCCTTGCGCAATAGCCTGACTGAGTATTTCCGCGTTGATAATCTTGAGAACATAGACGAAGTCAAACGTGCAGTTGCTTTTCTCTTTTATAAACATGGCCCAATTGACCGCATCGAGTCTCACAATGAATATTGGCTTGAGCTAGACGCAGCACTCAGAGAACAATTCAATGTTTTTGGTGCCAAACCAGAAGACCTTAAAAAGACTAAATTTAAGTCTGAAATGAAGAAACTTTTCAAAAAAGCAGGTATCCCCGTGGTACCTGGAGCTGTTATCAAGACGGAAGAAGATGTTGATCAAGCTGTGAGAGAAATCGGCCTTCCAATGATTGCAAAACCTGATAATGGAGTGGGAGCAGCCGCGACCTTTAAGCTTGAAACAGAAGACGATATCAATCACTTCAAGCAAGAATGGGACCATTCGACCGTTTATTTCTTTGAAAAATTTGTCACTTCCAGTGAAATCTGTACCTTTGACGGGCTCGTAGACAAGGATGGTAAGATTGTCTTTTCAACAACTTTTGACTACGCCTATACACCGCTGGATCTCATGATTTACAAGATGGACAATTCCTACTATGTTCTTAAGGATATGGATCCAAAATTACGTAAATATGGTGAGGCAATTGTCAAAGAATTTGGTATGAAAGAACGTTTCTTCCATATCGAGTTCTTCCGTGAAGGGGACGACTACATTGGCATTGAGTATAATAACCGTCCTGCAGGTGGTTTTACAATTGATGTTTATAACTTTGCCCATTCCTTGGACCTCTACCGTGGCTATGCAGCTATTGTCGCAGGAGAAGAGTTCCCAGCGTCAGACTTTGAACCTCTGTATTGTTTGGCTACATCACGTCGTGCAAATGCTCATTATGTCTATTCTGAGGAGGACTTGATTGCTAAATACAGCCAGCATTTCAAGGTTAAAAAAATCATGCCAGCGGCCTTTGCGGAACTTCAAGGGGATTACCTTTATATGCTGACAACCCCGAGTCGACAAGAAATGGAGCAGATGATTAAGGACTTTGGTCAGCGTCAGGCTTAAGAGACTATCGGATTAAGGAAATTCACTCCCTTAATCCTTTTGTTTTGTCTGATAAAAAATAAGAGCATCCTAACAAGGTAGCTATCATAAGATTCGTTTGGAAATTATAGTGAACTGAATCTGAAGTAGTAGACTGTAGTTCCTAAAGCATTGTTGGAACTTAGTTTGAGTTTCCTAATCAATTTGTTTAGTTTTTTTATTATGTGACTATTAGTCACATAATTATAAGGCTGATAGCATTAATTTCACTATCAGCCTTACAGGTTATTTAACGTTTCAGAAAAACTATAATGTCAAGATTAACTAAACAGTATCTAATTCTTTCAAATAATTTTCTATCTTCATCAACATTAAAGGATTGTTATAAATCTTACATAACTCTCTTGCTTCTATATAATAATTTTTGACTTGTTCTTTGTCTAGAAATTTGGCTCCAGCATTTCCTACAAGAATAAGTAGAGGAGCCAGTTGGTAGCTTGTCTGTCTTTGTTTACAGAGTTCAATCGTCTCAAGAGCTTCTTGGATGGCTTCATTATATTTTTCCTTTGATACTAGGTAGTGAGAGTAGTTGTAACGAACTCTGATGTAGCCAAATAAAAACTCTTGATGCTCAAAATTTTTTGTCTGATATAACTCCATCAAATGAGAGTAGTTTGCCTCATATTCTTGTTCACGACCCACTAAGGAATAGAAATTAGATAGAGTATTCAATGCCTTTAAATAAATCAGAGTATTTGAGGAGACTTTTAATAATATATTTTCCAATGAAGAAATAGCCTCACACTTACTGTCATATTGATAGAAGTCAATAATAGCTTTAATCCATTCAAGGTAAGTTCGGTCTTCTAATGTTAGAAAAGTGCTTCGTTCAGTCTCTATTTTATAAAGATATTCTAAATCGTCATAATTTCTATCATCTAATAAGCTAGCAGATAATTGCTTGAAGTTAGAGAGGTTAGACTTAACTTCGATTTGTTCATTAAAAAAGTAATCCAAAGGGACTTCAAGTCGTTGAGAGAGTTTGAATAACAAGTCTGCGGAGGGAATAAAATGACCTCTTTCAATTTTACTAATCTGACTTTGTTCACAAATTCCTTCTGCAAGAGTTTGTTGGGAGAGACCTAACTCTTTTCTCTTTACTCTGAATTTCTCAGCGAGTATATTCATAAAAAATATTATTCCTTTCTACTTAACTTAATTATATTTCTTTTAGTTAAAAATAGCAAATCTGGAATAAAAAATGTTTGTGTGTAATAATATAAAAAAATAGTCAAAATGAACATAAAAAACTTGACTGATTTTCATATATGTGTTAGAATTAAGCAGAAAGAAAGGAGGTTCACAATATAAGATGAAGAGAAATCGTGGAATTAAAAAATAGTTATATTTGTATTACTAAGTGTTCTTGCATTTGGTAATACAATTTCCTATCAACAGTTTGTTCAGAAGAATAGACAAGTGGTAAGGTTTATAACTTCTCCTCATCTGGTGTGTTAATTTAATATTGGAGGTATATATAAATGAAACTTTTGAAAAAAACTATGCAAGTTGGACTAACAGCAATTTTCTTTGGTTTGCTAGCAACAAGTGCAGTATTGGCGGATGATGTTGATTCAGAAGGTTGGAAATTTGTCCAAGAAAATGGTAGAACCTACTACAAGAAGGGGGAACTCAAAGAAACCTACTGGCGAGTGATTGATGGCAAGACCTATTATTTTGATTATAATGGCGAAATGGTTGTTGGTTGGCAATACATTCCAATGCCAGTTAAAGGATATACAATTGGTCCTTACCCTAATGGCATAAGATTAGAAGGTTCCCCAATGCCAGAATGGTACTACTTTGACAAAAATGGAGTGCTACAAGAGTTTGTTGGTTGGCAACAATTAGAGCTAAAAGATTCCTTAACCGTTGGGAGAAAACATGGTGAAGGCTGGGAAGGTCCCGAAGTTCTTAAATTAGCATACTACTACTTTGATCAAGATCATTCTTTAAAGACAGGTTGGCTTTATGATCAATCTAATTGGTATTACCTAGCAAAAACAGGAAATTCTGGGAATAAGAATCTTGGTGGTGAGAAACGTTCTGGTTGGATTCAAGATGCTTCCACTTGGTACTATCTAGATTCAGAAACTGGTATCATGCAAACTGGTTGGAAGCAAATTGGCAATAAGTGGTACTACCTCCGTTCATCAGGAGCTATGACAACTGGCTGGTATCAGGAAGGCTCAACTTGGTACTATTTAGATGCTGAAAATGGCGATATGAAAACAGGCTGGCAATATCTTGGTAACAAATGGTACTATCTCCGTTCATCAGGAGCTATGGCAACTGGTTGGTATCAAGATGGTTCAACTTGGTACTACCTAAATGCAAGTAATGGAGATATGAAGACAGGTTGGTTCCAGTTCAATGGCAAATGGTACTATGCTTACAGCTCAGGAGCTCTAGCTGTTAATACCACAGTAGATGGTTACTACGTAAACTATAATGGTGAGTGGGTTAAGTAACGAATGCTAATCGTAACTGTAGTTGATACTTAACATAGTAAAAAGGTTTTTTTCTACCATTTGTTAACTCTATCAATTTTTAAGAATTAAATGAGTCAAGACAGTAGCTATTCAGTATGTTTATCTACTGTAGTAGGTTGAAGAAAAGCTAATAGTCACATAATAAAACCGCTTTCTCATATATTCTTTTAGAAAACCTGTTGATAAAAGAAATAAAAATTGATAGAATAGGGATTGTCTAAAAAATATTAAGGAGAATCTGTCAAATGGATTTTACATGGGCTATTAAATATGCCACTGAATTCTTGGGAACTGCTATTTTGATCATTCTTGGTAATGGTGCAGTTGCTAACGTTGAACTTAAAGGTACGAAAGGTCACCAAAGTGGCTGGCTCGTTATTGCTGTTGGTTACGGTATGGGGGTTATGATTCCAGCTTTGATGTTTGGTAATGTATCAGGTAACCACATCAACCCAGCCTTCACTCTTGGACTTGCAATCAGCGGTCTCTTCCCTTGGGCACAGGTAGCGCCTTATATCCTTGCACAAGTTTTGGGTGCTATCTTTGGTCAAGCCTTGGTTGTGGCAACACACCGCCCATACTACTTGAAAACTGAAAATCCAAACAACATCTTGGGTACTTTCTCAACAATCTCAAGTTTGGATCAAGGTACAAAAGAATCACGCTTTGCAGCAACTGTTAACGGTTTTGTAAATGAGTTTATTGGTTCATTTGTTCTTTTCTTTGCAGCTCTTGGATTGACTAAAAACTTCTTTGGTGCTGAGGTTCTTCAATACATGAAACAAATGGCTAGTCAAGCAGGCCAAACAGTTGACTTCTCTGATTTAGCAATTAAAGCTCAAACAGCACCTCATACAGCTTCTGGTCTTGGAATTGCTCACTTGGCACTTGGATTCCTTGTTATGGCCTTGGTAACATCACTTGGTGGACCTACAGGACCTGCCTTAAACCCAGCCCGTGACTTGGGGCCACGTCTCCTTCATGCTTTCCTTCCAAAATCAGTTCTTGGTGAGCACAAAGGCGATTCAAAATGGTGGTATTCTTGGGTACCAGTAGTAGCACCAATCGCAGCAGCAATTGCGGCAGTAGCTATCTTCAAATTCCTTTACCTATAAGAAATTGAAACCGAGGAAATCCTCGGTTTTTTAGATGAAATTTTACGAAAAAAAGGTAAATCTGAGCATAATTTCTTGTAAAAAATTCTAAAATCCTTTAAAATAAAAGAGTTGGAGGAATTTATGAATGTAAATCAGATTGTACGGATTATTCCTACTTTAAAAGTTAATAATAGAAAATTAAATGAAACATTTTATATTGAAACCCTTGGCATGAAGGCCTTGTTAGAAGAATCAGCCTTTCTATCACTAGGTGATCAAACAGGTCTAGAAAAGCTGGTTTTAGAAGAAGCTCCAAGTATGCGTACTCGTAAGGTGGAGGGAAGAAAAAAATTAGCTAGATTAATTGTCAAGGTGGAAAATCCCTTAGAAATTGAAGGAATCTTATCTAAAACAGATTCGATTCATCGCTTATATAAAGGTCAAAATGGCTACGCTTTTGAAATTTACTCTCCAGAAGATGATTTGGTTTTGATTCATGCGGAAGATGATAGAGAAAGTCTAGTAGAAGTAGGAGAAAAACCTGAATTTCAAACAGATTCGGAATCAATTTCTTTAAGTAAATTTGAGATTTCTATGGAATTACACCTCCCAACTGATATCGAAAGTTACTTGGGATCATCTGAAGTTGGGACATCACTTGGTTTTATCCCAGCTGAGGGGCAGGATTTGACTGTGGACAATTCGGTTACTTGGGACTTATCTATGCTCAAGTTCCTGGTCAGTGAACTAGATATAGCAAGTCTTCGCAAGAAATTTGAGTCTACCGAATATTTTATTCCTAAGTCTGAAAAATTCTTCCTTGGTAAAGATAGAAATAATGTTGAATTGTGGTTTGAAAAAGTATGAAGTTGACCAAGATTATTAAAAAAATAGAAGAACAAATCGAGGCAGGGATCTATCCCGGAGCCTCTTTTGCATATTTTAAGGACAATCAATGGACGGAGTTCTATTTAGGCCAGAGTGACCCAGAGCATGGCTTGCAGACAGAGGCAGGACTAGTTTACGACCTAGCCAGTGTCAGCAAGGTTGTTGGAGTTGGTACCGTTTTTACCTTCTTGTGGGAAAAAGGCAAATTAGATATTGATAGACCGGTAACAGATTTTTTAGCTGAAAGTGATTATCCAGACATCACTATTCGCCAGCTCTTGACTCACGCAACAGACCTTGATCCGTTTATTCCCAATCGTGATCTTTTAACAGATTCAGAATTAAAGGAAGCGATGTTTCATCTCAATAGACGAAATCAGCTAGCCTTTCTTTATTCGGATGTCCATTTTTTGCTGTTAGGTTTTGTTTTGGAAAGAATCTTTGATAAGGATTTGGATGTGATTTTAGAGGAGCAAGTTTTTAAATCTTGGGGAATGATGGAAACCCAGTTTGGTCCTGTTGAGTTTGCTGTTCCAACAGTCAGAGGTGTGGAAGCAGGTCTAGTGCATGATCCCAAAGCTCGTCTCCTGGGCAGACATGCAGGTAGTGCTGGTTTATTTTCGACTGTAAAGGATTTACAAATCTTTTTAGAACACTATTTAGCAGATGAGTTTGCAAGAAATTTGAGTCAAAATTTTTCTCCTTTGGATGACAAGGAACGTTCTTTGGCATGGAATTTGGAAGGAGATTGGCTAGACCATACGGGTTATACAGGTACCTTTATCATGTGGAATCGTCAGAAGCAAGTAGCGGCTATCTTCCTATCGAATCGTACCTATGAAAAGGATGAGCGGGCTCAATGGATATTAGACCGCAATCAAGTGATGGACTTGATTCGCAAAGAAGAGTAAGGAGAGACATGTCAAACAGTTTAAAAGGGATTCTATTAACAGTTGTGGCTGGGATTGCTTGGGGCTTGTCAGGAACGAGTGGCCAATACCTGATGGCGCACGGAATTTCGGCTCTGGTTTTGACCAACTTGCGTCTTTTAATCGCTGGTGGAATTCTCATGCTCTTGGCTTATGCTACTGCAAAGGAGAAAATGCTGGCCTTTTTAAAGGATAGAAAGAGTTTGTTGTCTCTTCTTATTTTTGCTCTGATTGGCCTCTTCCTCAATCAATTTGCCTATCTAACTGCTATTCAGGAGACCAATGCAGGTACCGCGACAGTGCTTCAGTATGTTTGTCCTGTCGGAATTTTGATTTATAGCTGTATCAAGGATAAGGTGGCGCCGACACTGGGAGAGATTGTTTCTATCATATTAGCCATTGGAGGGACCTTCCTGATCGCAACTCATGGGCAGTTGGACCAGTTATCCATGACACCTGCAGGCCTGTTCTGGGGTCTCTTTTCTGCTCTGACTTACGCACTTTATATCATTTTGCCCATAGCCTTGATTAAGAAGTGGGGGAGCAGCTTGGTCATTGGTGTGGGAATGGTCATAGCAGGTTTGGTCGCCCTTCCTTTTACAGGAGTTCTACAGACTGCTATCCCAACTAGTCTTGATTTTCTCCTCGCTTTTGCGGGTATTATCCTTATCGGAACTGTCTTTGCCTATACAGCTTTCCTTAAAGGAACCAGTCTGATAGGACCGGTCAAGTCAAGTTTGTTGGCTTCAATTGAACCAATCTCGGCGGTTTTCTTTGCCTTCCTAATTATGAATGAACAATTTTATCCTATTGATTTTCTTGGTATGGCAATGATTTTAATTGCAGTCACTTTGATTTCGTTGAAAGATTTATTGTTAGAGAAATAAACAAAAAAATGAAAGTAGATGATAACCACTCTCAAAGAGGGGTTATTTTTACTAATAAAAGCTTTTGAATCTAAATGAATTAATGAAATTTTATAAAAGTTTAAGCCTTTTTTCTTAAAATATTTATATGAGTATAGAATACCTGGAGAAAATATGAATATTTTTAAAAAAATACATCCATCTAAACCTCAAAAATACTTGAGATGGTTTGACATTGTGATTATTACGATCATAATGTTTGGTCAGTTTATAATTCGTTCAACCGAGCTATTTTTAGCAAATACGTTTCCAACGGGTGCATCAAGTACAGAAGGGACAGTTAGACAGGCTGCAAGCGAAGGTGCTGCTTATTTTAGTAATTTTACCCTGCAAACTATATTACTGGCTGTGACCTTACTCTATCTTTTGATTCGAAATTATGATTTTAAACAGCTTCCTATTCACTGGAATTGGTCCATTATCTTTTGGGTTCCATTTATATTTGCTTTAGTGGGATTGTTTGGAGACTTGGTTACAACTCTCACTGGTAAATATAATTACTTTAATCCAGACCTTTTTGCCTATATAGATTTCACGCAAATAATAGGGAAGTTCTTAGCTCTCAGCCCGATAGCGATTGCCTATGCCTTGCTAAATGGATTTTATGAAGAGTTTTTCTTTCTAGGTTTGTTAACTTCAGTGAAGGAAAAATACAAGTGGTTGGTTTTGCTTTATTCCACTATTATTCGTATTTCCTTCCACACCTATCAAGGATTAGTATGGGCTTTGGTAATCGGTGTAGTTTATGGCTTATTCTATTATTTCTTATACAAATATAAAATTAAAAATCTCCTTCCATTCTTTCTCATGCATGCTTTAGCAGATATGTTTGGTTCTAGCCTGATCTATCTATTGGTTGCTTGGGGGACTTAAAAATTAGAAAAGTCCACTCAGTTGTCTGAGCGGACTTTTTGTGTCAAGACGTTTAGTCTTTATTTTCGTATGGCAAGATTAAGTTCAAGATGATTCCTGTCATGGCTGATAGGGCAGTACCTGAAAGGGTAACTGGACCAAGTTTAAGGATAGCTCCTCCAAGTCCAAGTACCAACATAGCACTTGCGATGATTAGGTTACGCATTTGAGCGAAATCAACACGTTCTTTGATCAAGACTTTCAAACCGTTGCTGGCGATAACCCCATAGAGAAGGATTGACATACCACCAAGTACAGCATTTGGAATGGTTGAAATCAAGGCAGTGAATTTACCAAGGAAGCTAAGGGCAATCGCGATAAAGGCAGCGTTACGGATAACTGAGACAGAAGCGATACGAGTCATACCGATAACCCCTGTATTTTCTCCGTAAGTTGTATTTGCTGGTCCACCAAGGAAGGCAGAAACAGAAGTTGCGATACCGTCACCAAGAAGAGTACGGTGAAGACCTGGTTCTTTCAAGAATTGACGGCCACAGATTTGACCCAAAACAGTATGGTCTCCGATATGTTCAGAAATTGTTACAATAGCGATTGGCAAGATGGCGATGGTTTCTGGACCAAAGTAAAGATTGTATTCTTTAAAGGCACCACCTGTGCTAAATGGCAAGTAGAAACCAGGAATTTCGAACCAGTTGGCTTTAAGAACTGGTGTAAAGTCAACCAAACCAAGAGTTAGTGCGAAGAGGTAACCACCGATAATGGCAAAGAGGAATGGAATGATTCGTAGGAAGCCTTTTCCCTTTGTATTGATAAAGGCAGCAATTAGGAAAGTAACAACCGCTACAAGAGCATTTTTCCAGTTTCCATCAGCTACAAGACCAGCATTGGTAACAGCTGAACCTGCAAGTCCAAGACCGATAACGATAATCATAGGTCCGATGATGATTGGTGGCAAGAGTTTATCAATCCATTTTGTACCCGCAAAACGAACACTTGCAGCCACAAGGACATAGATAAAACCTGTAAGGATAACCCCTGTTTGGGCAGCAGATACATCACCACCCATTTCTTTCATAGCAAGCGACATAGCTGTGATAAAGGCGAATGATGATCCTAGATAAACTGGAACTCTAAAACCAGTTGCGATCATGTAGATGAGTGTTCCAACACCTGAAGCAAAAAGGGCAACAGATACAGGCATTCCCAAAATCAATGGTACCAAGATGGTCGCACCAAACATGGCGAAAACGTGTTGGAAACTAAGGAGAATTCCTTTTCCAGCAGAAGGACGTTGGTCAACGTCTAGTAACAAATCAACAGTTGATTCTTGTTTCATATAAACCTCACTTTTGGGCATCAAAAAAGAGCCCATTATTTTACAGCAATAGGCCCTCAGAGTAAGACTTCTCTAAAATCTAGACTTTAAAGAGTTTTAAATATTTCTGCGTCTTCGTCACCTCACGGGATGACATTAAAAACCTTTGCTTAGGATAGTATAGCAGAAAAAAATGATTTTGTAAATCATTTTTTCCCGAGCCCGAAAATAAGAGAGCGAGGTTGATTTTGTAAATCATTTTTTCCCGAGCCTAAAAATAAAAGAGCGAGGCTGACTTTGTAAATATTTTTTACTAAAAAATTTAAAGTGGGCGTTTGTTGGGCATGCCAGCCTTTCTTGGATATTTATTTGGTGTTTCTTTTTTCTTTTCTACCACTGAGATATAACGCGAATCTCCATTAGGTAGAGCGTAGCTGAGATTGTCTTCGACCTTACTAAAAAGGAGGTTGAGGGCATTCTTAGCTTCTAATAATTCCTCAGGCGCATTGCTGGCCTTGAGAGCCAATAGTTTTCCGCCAACTTTAAGGTAGGGAATAGTCAATTCAGACAAGACCTGCATACGGGCAACCGCACGAGCTGTTACAAAATCATATTGAGCACGGAAGTTTTTATCTTGTGCAAAATCTTCGGCACGTCCATGGTGGAAATGAACTCCGTTCAAATCCAGTTCTTGAGCCAACAGTTGGAGGAAGTTGATGCGCTTGTTGAGAGAATCAATGATGGTCACATCTAGCTGAGGATAGAGGATTTTCATAGGTAGACTAGGAAATCCTGCCCCGGCTCCAATATCAAGAAGTTTGATAGTTTCATTGGGAATCAAACCTTGAAGAATGGGTGCAATCGAATCGTAAAAATGTTTGAGATAAACTTCATCCTTGTCTGTAATAGCTGTTAGATTGATTTTTTCATTCCACTCGACCAAGAGTTCAAAATAACGTTCAAATTGTTTTTTTTGCTGGTCAGAAAGTGAAAGATTTTGCTCGGCAAGCAAGTTGTAAAATGTTTCTGGTTTCATAGTTTTTTCCTTCTTTAGTATCATCTTATTTTACCACAATCATTAAAAATTTGATATACTGGTACTAATCTAAAAGCAGAAAGGACTTATATAATGACTTGGATTATTCTTGGAGTTTTAGCTCTTATTGTTATTTTTGTGATTGTTAGCTATAACGGTTTGGTTAAGAATCGTATGCAAACAAAGGAGGCTTGGAGCCAAATTGATGTTCAGTTGAAACGTCGAAATGACCTCTTGCCAAACTTGATTGAGACTGTAAAAGGTTATGCTAAATATGAAGGTTCTACCCTTGAAAAGGTGGCAGAACTGCGTAACCAAGTGGCCGCAGCAACTTCACCAACAGAAGCTATGAAAGCTAGTGATGCCCTTACTCGTCAGGTTTCAGGTATTTTTGCAGTTGCAGAAAGCTATCCAGATTTGAAAGCTAGTGTCAACTTTGTTAAATTACAAGAGGAGTTGACCAATACAGAAAATAAAATTTCTTACTCTCGTCAACTCTACAACAGTGTTGTTAGCAACTACAATGTAAAATTAGAAACTTTCCCAAGCAATATTATCGCTGGAATGTTTGGATTTAAAGCAGCAGATTTCCTTCAAACTCCAGAAGAGGAAAAGGTAGTACCTAAAGTTGATTTTAGCGGTTTAGGTGACTAAGATGTTGTTTGATCAAATTGCAAGCAATAAACGAAAAACCTGGATTTTGTTGTTGGTATTTTTCCTACTCTTAGCTCTTGTTGGCTATGCGGTTGGTTACCTCTTTATGCGGTCTGGGATTGGTGGTTTGGTTATCGCACTGATTATCGGCTTTATCTATGCCTTGTCCATGATTTTTCAATCGACAGAGATTGTCATGTCCATGAATGGAGCGCGTGAGGTGGATGAGCAAACGGCACCAGACCTCTACCATGTAGTGGAAGATATGGCTATGGTGGCTCAGATTCCTATGCCTCGTGTTTTCATCATTGATGATCCAGCCTTAAATGCCTTTGCGACAGGTTCTAACCCTCAAAATGCGGCGGTTGCTGCGACGTCAGGTCTTCTAGCAATCATGAATCGTGAAGAACTAGAAGCTGTTATGGGACATGAAGTCAGTCATATTCGTAATTACGATATCCGCATTTCGACTATTGCTGTTGCCCTTGCTAGTGCTATCACCATGCTTTCTAGTATGGCAGGTCGTATGATGTGGTGGGGTGGCGCAGGTCGCAGACGAAGTGACGATGATAGAGATGGAAATGGCTTAGAAATCATTATGCTAGTGGTTTCCCTACTAGCCATTGTACTGGCCCCTCTTGCTGCAACCTTGGTGCAACTAGCTATTTCTCGTCAGAGGGAATTCCTAGCTGATGCTTCCAGTGTCGAGTTGACGCGCAATCCTCAAGGGATGATTAATGCCCTACGTAAGTTGGACAATAGCGAGCCGATGCATCACCATGTCGATGATGCCAGCAGCGCACTTTATATCAATGATCCCAAGAAAGGTGGAGGGTTCCAAAAACTCTTTTATACTCACCCACCTATCTCAGAACGTATTGAACGTTTAAAACAGATGTAAAAAGAATCCAGAGGTTGTCTCTGGATTTTTGTTATGTTACAAATTTATAAATCTTCTAAATTAACTACCTCCAAACCAAGCTCTGTCAAGCGATAGATGGTCGTACAGACTTCTTTTAAGAAACGTCTGTCATGCGAAACAGTGACGAGACCGCCTGGATAGGTTGCAAAGAGTTTTCTGATTTCGGGTTGAGAAGTGGGAGAAAAATTTCGTGTGGGTTCATCCAAAAGGAGAAAGTTTGGTTTGCGCAGGACTAAATCCAAAAGCAGGAGTTTTCCCTGTTGTCCGCCAGATAAGGAGCGAATTTGATGCTGCATTTCTGGATAACTGAAATTGAGACTGGCTAGGTGAGATTGGATTTTCTGTAGTTCCTCTTTTTCTCCAGTTTTGCTGAGATAGGCGATTGGAGATAAATCCAATTGCAGTTTTTTGTGGTAATCTTGTGGCATAAAACCAAGTGAAATCTCTCTTTTATCATTAAGAAGTTGCTTTAATTTGGCTAACAGAGTTGATTTTCCAATACCATTTGGCCCGATAATACCGATTTTTTCTTGGCCATAGACAGTTAGTTGTAGTTCCTGAGCCAAAATTCGGTCTCCGATGGACAAATTTTCTTTTTCCAGTTGGATTAAGACTTTAGAAGCCGGTAATGGTTGTATGTCTGAAAAGAAAAGTTGGATTTGTTCTTCTTCAAGTGGTTTTTGGGTCATGGACTGAGCTGTCTTTTCAATACGTTTTTCTTGAGAGAGAACATTTTTCATCTTTTTAGCCAATAGGCGACCTGCAGTACTGTCTTTAGTAGCTCGAAGCGCAGTTTCTACATTTTGCTTGACTCGTCGATGTTTTTCCATAGTTTTATCGTAGGCTCTTTGGTCGTTAGCAGCTTGCTGGCTTTGTCTGGCAAAATTAGCCTTTCTCTGCTCACTATAGCGATCATAGTCTAAATGCTCTACTAGCGTTTCCGCTTCTTTCCGGTGCTTGACCAGTCGCAAGTGGACAATAGTGTCTGCCGTTTCAGAAAGAAAGTCTTCATCATGGGAAATGAAAATAACAGTTTGCCTAATCTTGCGAATCTGACCTTTTAGCCAATCAACTGTTTCAAGGTCCAGGTCATTTGAAGGTTCATCTAAAAATAGAATCTCAAAGGGTTTGGCTAACTCATGGATGAGCTGAATTTTCAAAGCTTCGCCCCCTGATAGACTGCCAATCTCTTGGTCACTAGCAAAGCGATCACTATCAAAATGCAACTCTTCAGCTAAGCGATAAAGGATACTGTAGTCTAAATCAATAGAATCTAAAAATAAGTAGTCGTGTAGACTTCTCTTTTTCAGCTCCTCGGGGAGT
Source organism: Streptococcus sp. 27098_8_86 (assembly GCF_041432595.1). Classification (GTDB taxonomy): domain Bacteria; phylum Bacillota; class Bacilli; order Lactobacillales; family Streptococcaceae; genus Streptococcus; species Streptococcus pneumoniae_F. Next base: position 11,581 of record NZ_JAPVZW010000007.1, on the reverse strand, counting down.
TTTTGAGGAATGTAGGCTATTGATTGATAATCAGATTGAATGTCTCCCCTGATAGTGAAATCAGGCAAAGCTTCCCCCATTAAAGCTCGCAGCAAAGTTGACTTCCCATTTCCTTCTTCACCAATAATAGCAACCTTTTCCCCGTCTTGGATAGTCATGGTTAGGTCAGATACAAGATCTCGTAGATCTTTGTTTTGAGTGATAGTTAGATGATTGATTTTTATCATATTGTTGCCCTTTCTAGAATGTCGATAGTGCATAACAAAAAGCTCTACTTTATCTAGTAGAGCCCAAAGTCACTGTCAAAACTCTATTATCTTCGTTGAAAAACTCGTCAAACTAGCTTGGAGTTGCCTAACCCAACCCAAGAGGAGCATAGCTTTCTAGTTTTTTGATTTTCATAGATGATAAAGTACTAGAAAATCTAGTACAAAAAGAGCACACAAAAAGAGACAAAAACAAGATCTACTAAATAAAGTTCTTTATTCGATAGACTTAGTTGTTCATGTCTCCCTTACCTCCGAGTATTAGTACCTCTATCCTATACCTTTCAGGATATTTTGTCAACAGAAAACTGACAATTCTAATCTCTAAAATCCGAAAACAGGTCCATAGAGAGTCAGTACGTGTTTGACATGCTCGTAATGGAATTTGTCGTAGTTTCGCCAAGCAATGCGTGCTTGCTCGTTTAGTTTTAGGCTACCGAGACCTATCAGAAGACTGGTACGTTGATAAAATTTCTCAAGGTCTATTAAGATACTGTTGTTCAACTTTTCCGCTTTTTTGAGCTCTTGCAGAGTAGAATTTAGCAGCTCTTGCAGTCGAATATCATCTGCCGTACCCTTTTGCAGCTTTGGAAACTTTTATTTAACTCGGATAGGAGTTGGGTTGCATTAGTAATGAGTTCTTTGTCTTCCATATGAGCATCCTCCTTGCTCTGATGTATTATTGCCTATAGTATAGCACTAAAAAACAAAGATGTCATAGTAAATATGTTAAAAAATCGATTTTTAATTACAAAGTTTGGTGGGCTGTTTTGTAGCCTTTTCATGGTATAATCAAGAGAGTAAATCTTTATGGAGGAAGTATGAAATTAAATATTCAAGAGATTCGCAAGCAGTCTGAAGGCTTGCATTTTGAACAAACGTTAGATCTAGCCGCAGACCTGCGTGCACGCAATCAAGAAATTTTAGATGTGAAAGATATTCTTGCAGTTGGGAAAGTACAGTACGAAGACCGTATGTATTTCTTAGATTATCAACTATCTTATACTATTGTTCTTGCTTCAAGTCGCAGTATGGAACCAGTTGAGTTAGTTGAATCTTATCCAGTTACGGAAGTTTTCATGGAAGGTGCAACCAACCAACTAGATCAGGAAGTTTTAGACGATGATTTGGTCTTGCCTATCGAAAATGGAGAACTTAATCTTGCTGAGAGCGTGTCAGATAATATCCTTCTCAACATTCCTATCAAGGTCTTGACGGCTGAAGAAGAAGCTGGTCAAGGGTTTGTTTCTGGAAATGACTGGCAAATCATGACAGAGGAAGAATACCAAGCTCAACAAGCAGTCAAGAAAGAAGAAAACAGTCCTTTTGCTGGCTTACAAGGACTATTTGATGGAGACGAATAATGGTCTTGTCAAAAAAACGCGCACGAAAGGTGCTAGAAGAAATCATTTCCCTCTTCCCAGATGCCAAGCCTAGTCTTGATTTTACCAATCATTTTGAACTCTTGGTTGCGGTCATGTTGTCAGCCCAGACGACGGATGCTGCAGTAAATAAGGCTACGCCAGGCCTATTTGCTGCCTTTCCAACGCCCCAAGCCATGTCTGTGGCGACAGAGAATGAGATTGCTTCACACATTTCTCGTTTGGGATTGTATCGGAATAAGGCTAAATTCCTTAAAAAATGTGCTCAACAGTTATTAGACGATTTTGACGGTCAAGTGCCTCAGACTCGAGAGGAATTAGAGAGTCTAGCAGGTGTTGGTCGCAAGACAGCCAATGTTGTCATGAGTGTGGGCTTTGGGATTCCAGCCTTTGCAGTGGATACTCATGTGGAGCGTATTTGCAAACACCACGATATTGTCAAAAAATCAGCGACACCGCTTGAGGTGGAGAAGAGGGTTATGGATATTTTGCCACCTGAAAAATGGTTAGCAGCTCATCAGGCCATGATTTATTTCGGACGGGCTATCTGCCATCCTAAAAATCCAGAGTGTGACCAGTACCCACAATTATATGATTTTAGCAATTTATAAGATGGTGTACCAAAAGTTTTTGCTTGATTTTAAGCATGCTTTGTGCTATAGTATTTGATAACTAAATATTCCTTTAAACCTGTCCCGTGAGGCAGGCAAGGAGCGCGATAAAGTAGAAGGGTGAAGTCTATACTGTTTGCAGTAGGGCTCGCTTGGCTATACATTTCAAGTCTCCTTGTTTAAGGAGACTTTTCTTTTTGGAGGTTTGTCATGAAGACAAAAGAAGTTGTAGACGAATTGACTGTCAAACGAGCGATTACGCGTATTACTTATGAGATTATCGAACGCAACAAAGATTTGAATAAGATTGTCTTGGCTGGTATTAAAACTCGTGGTGTCTTTATTGCCCACCGTATCCAGGAACGTTTGGAGCAGTTAGAAAATCTTTCAGTTCCTGTTGTAGAATTGGATACCAAACCTTTCCGTGATGATGTTAAAAGTGGAGAAGATACTTCTTTGGTTTCTGTCGATGTGACAGACCGCGAAGTTATCTTGGTGGATGATGTGCTCTATACAGGTCGTACCATACGTGCTGCTATTGATAATATTGTCGGTCATGGCCGTCCTGCGCGCGTGAGTTTAGCTGTTCTAGTCGATCGTGGACATAGAGAATTGCCAATCCGTCCAGATTACGTTGGAAAGAATATCCCAACCAGTCGTTCTGAAGAAATCATCGTAGAGATGGCAGAACTTGATGGCCAAGACAGAGTTCTGATTACTGAAGAAGCTTAGAAAGCTAAAGGAGTAGCCATGTCAGAAAATCAACAAGCATTGAACCATGTGGTGTCCATGGAAGACCTCACTGTCGATCAAGTGATGAAATTGATCAAGCGAGGAATTGAGTTTAAAAACGGAGCTCAGCTTCCTTATGAAGACCATCCGATTGTTTCCAATCTTTTCTTTGAGGATTCTACACGGACGCATAAGTCCTTTGAAGTGGCAGAGATTAAACTGGGATTGGAGCGACTTGACTTTGATGTGAAGACTAGTTCAGTCAATAAGGGTGAGACACTTTATGATACCATTTTGACTCTGTCTGCTTTAGGAGTGGATGTCTGTGTGATTCGCCACCCTGAGGTTGACTACTACAGAGAGTTAATTGCAAGTCCAACGATTACGACTTCCATCATCAATGGTGGAGATGGGTCGGGCCAACACCCTAGCCAGAGCTTGCTTGATTTGATGACTATTTATGAGGAATTTGGTCACTTTGAGGGTCTTAAGGTTGCGATTGCAGGTGACTTGGACCACTCACGCGTTGCTAAATCCAATATGCAGATTTTGAAACGCTTGGGAGCTGAACTTTACTTTGCTGGACCTGAGGAATGGAGAAGTCAAGAGTTTGCAGACTATGGACAGTTTGTAACTATTGATGAAATCATTGATCAGGTGGATGTCATGATGTTTCTCCGTGTGCAACATGAACGCCATGATAGTGGAGCTGTCTTTTCAAAAGAAGACTACCATGCCCAACACGGCTTGACTCAAGAACGTTATGACCGTTTGAAAGAAACAGCAATCCTTATGCACCCAGCTCCAGTCAATCGTGATGTAGAAATCGCAGACCACTTGGTTGAAGCACCAAAATCACGGATTGTCCAACAAATGACCAATGGTGTCTTTGTTCGAATGGCAATCTTAGAATCCGTACTGGCGAGTAGAAACGCCAACTAAAACACAAGACGTTAAAAGACGCCAGTGAGCGTCCACGAGAGGTGAAAATATGACAAAAAGACTTCTAGTATTAGAAGATGGCACAGTTTTTGAAGGCAAGGCCTTCGGAGCAGATATCGATGTAACAGGTGAAATTGTCTTTAATACAGGTATGACTGGCTACCAAGAATCCATTACAGACCAGTCTTATAATGGACAAATCTTGACCTTTACTTATCCTTTGGTTGGAAACTATGGAATTAACCGTGATGATTACGAATCCATTATTCCAACTTGTAAGGGAGTCGTTGTTTTCGAAGAGGCACGTAGAGCAAGCAACTGGCGTAACCAAATGACCTTGGATGAATTCTTGAAAGCTAAGAAAATTCCAGGTATTTCAGGAATTGATACGCGTGCCCTTACCAAGATTATCCGTAAGCATGGTACGATGCGTGCAACCTTGACCCATGTTGGGGACAGCATGGACCATGTGACTGACCAACTCCAAGCGACAGTCTTGCCGACGGATAATATCAAGCAAGTTTCTACTAAAACATCCTATCCAGCTCCAGGAGTTGGTTTGAGTGTGGTGCTAGTGGACTTTGGTCTCAAGCACTCAATCTTACGTGAACTTTCGAAGCGCAACTGTAACGTGACGGTTGTTCCTTATTCAACAACGGCAGAAGAAATTCTCCATCTCAATCCTGACGGAGTTATGTTGTCAAACGGTCCAGGTAACCCAGAAGATGTTCCACAAGCACTTGACATGATTCGTGGTGTGCAAGGAAAAATTCCAATCTTTGGTATTTGTATGGGGCATCAACTCTTTGCAATGGCAAACGGGGCTAAGACCTACAAGATGAAGTTTGGTCACCGTGGATTCAACCATGCGGTACGTGAAATTGCTACAGGACGTGTGGATTTTACAAGTCAAAACCATGGTTATGCAGTTAGTCGTGAGGATTTGCCAGAACACTTGATTATTACCCATGAAGAAATCAATGATAAGTCAGTTGAAGGTGTACGTCACAGATACCAACCTGCTTTCTCTGTTCAATACCACCCAGACGCAGCCCCTGGTCCACACGACGCAAGCTACCTATTTGACGAGTTTATCGAGATGATGGAAGCTTTTAAACAATCAAACTAAGAGCGAGTAAATGCTTGTCGGAGAATTTATTTAATGTCGCCCTGAGAGGCGACGAATAGAAAGGCAGGTCGTTTCTTTTAGTCGCTATCAGGCGAACTAAAAACTCCCTGCACTAGATTTTTTACCGAAAAGTATCGTTTCGCTAAAAAATCGTCGGAGAATTTATTTAATGTCAACCCGAGAGTTGCCGAATAGAAAGGAGAAGATACATTGTTCGCGGAAGTGAACACGCCCTAAGAACTGTGTGAAAAAGATAAACATCGTCTTGACGCTGAAGGCGTCTGCACCGAATTTCCTATTTCCACTGTGTTCTTTACGGGCTTTGTATCATAAACTATGCCTAAACGTACTGATATTCAAAAAATTATGGTGATTGGTTCTGGTCCGATTATTATTGGCCAAGCTGCTGAGTTTGACTACGCTGGGACCCAGGCTTGCTTGTCGTTGAAAGAGGAAGGTTATGAGGTTGTTTTGGTTAACTCAAACCCTGCAACCATCATGACGGACAAGGAGATTGCTGATAAGGTTTATATTGAACCGATTACACTTGAGTTTGTGACACGTATTCTTCGTAAGGAACGTCCAGATGCCTTACTTCCAACCCTTGGTGGGCAAACTGGTCTTAATATGGCCATGGAATTGTCTAAAAATGGTATCCTCGATGAGCTTGGTGTTGAACTTCTGGGAACTAAATTATCTGCCATTGATCAAGCGGAGGACCGTGACCTCTTTAAACAATTGATGGAAGAATTGGAGCAACCAATTCCAGAATCTGAAATTGTCAACACAGTCGAAGAAGCTGTTGCCTTTGCAGCGACAATTGGTTACCCAGTCATCGTTCGTCCAGCCTTTACCCTAGGTGGTACTGGTGGTGGTATGTGTGCCAATGAGGAAGAATTGCGTGAAATCGCTGAAAATGGATTAAAATTGTCACCTGTTACCCAATGTTTGATTGAGCGTTCTATTGCAGGTTTCAAGGAAATCGAATACGAAGTGATGCGTGACTCAGCAGACAATGCTTTGGTTGTTTGTAACATGGAAAACTTTGACCCAGTCGGGATTCACACAGGGGATTCCATTGTATTTGCCCCTGCGCAAACCATGTCAGACTATGAAAACCAAATGCTACGTGACGCGAGCTTGAGCATCATTCGTGCCCTCAAGATTGAAGGTGGATGTAACGTTCAGCTAGCCCTTGATCCACACAGCTTCAAGTACTATGTCATCGAAGTAAACCCTCGTGTGTCGCGTTCTTCAGCCCTTGCTTCTAAGGCTACAGGTTACCCAATTGCTAAGTTGGCTGCAAAGATTGCAGTAGGTTTGACCTTGGATGAAGTTATCAACCCAGTTACAGGTTCAACCTATGCCATGTTTGAGCCTGCCCTTGACTACGTTGTTGCTAAGATTCCACGTTTCCCATTTGACAAGTTTGAAAAGGGTGAGCGCCGTCTTGGTACTCAAATGAAGGCGACTGGAGAAGTCATGGCGATTGGTCGTAACATCGAGGAATCTCTTCTTAAGGCTTGCCGCTCTCTTGAAATTGGGGTGCACCACAATGAAATGCCTGAACTTGCAGCAGTTTCTGATGATGCCTTGATTGAAAAAGTTGTCAAGGCCCAGGATGACCGTCTCTTCTACGTATCAGAAGCCATTCGTCGCGGCTACACACCAGAAGAAATTGCAGAGCTTACAAAAATCGATATCTTTTATCTGGATAAACTCTTGCATATCTTTGAAATTGAACAGGAGTTGGGAGCTCATCCACAAGATCTAGATGTTTTGAAAACGGCTAAACTAAATGGATTTTCAGACCGTAAGATTGCTGAACTCTGGAAAACGACTGCTGATCAAGTTCGTCAACTTCGCTTGGAAAACAAGATTGTTCCAGTTTATAAGATGGTAGATACTTGTGCGGCAGAGTTCGATTCTGAAACGCCATATTTCTATTCAACCTATGGTTGGGAAAACGAGTCTATCAAGTCTGATAAGGAATCCGTTCTAGTTCTAGGTTCTGGTCCAATCCGTATCGGTCAAGGGGTTGAGTTTGACTACGCAACTGTTCACTCGGTTAAGGCTATTCAGGCGGCTGGCTATGAAGCCATCATCATGAACTCAAACCCAGAGACCGTTTCAACAGACTTTTCTGTATCAGACAAGCTTTACTTTGAGCCATTGACATTCGAAGATGTTATGAATGTTATTGACTTGGAACAACCAAAGGGAGTTATCGTTCAGTTTGGTGGTCAAACAGCCATCAACCTTGCAGAGCCTTTGGCAAAAGCAGGTGTAACAATTCTGGGAACGCAAGTCGCTGACTTGGACCGTGCCGAAGACCGTGACCTCTTTGAGCAAGCTCTGAAAGACTTGGATATTCCACAGCCACCAGGACAAACAGCAACTAATGAAGAAGAAGCTGTGCTTGCTGCTCGCAAGATTGGCTTCCCAGTCCTCGTTCGTCCATCTTATGTCTTGGGTGGACGTGCCATGGAAATCGTAGAAAACGAAGAAGACCTTCGTTCTTACATGCGTACGGCTGTTAAGGCAAGCCCAGATCATCCAGTTCTTGTTGACTCTTACATCGTTGGTCAAGAGTGTGAAGTTGATGCCATCTCAGACGGTGAAAATGTCCTTATCCCTGGTATTATGGAGCATATCGAACGTGCCGGTGTCCACTCAGGTGACTCGATGGCCGTTTACCCACCACAAACCTTGTCGAAAAAGGTACAGGAAACCATCGCAGACTACACCAAACGTCTAGCAATTGGTCTTAACTGTCTTGGAATGATGAATATCCAGTTTGTTATCAAGGATGAAAAAGTCTACGTTATTGAGGTCAATCCACGTGCTAGCCGTACAGTGCCATTCCTTTCTAAGGTAACCAATATTCCTATGGCACAAGTAGCGACCAAGCTCATTCTGGGGCAAAATCTGGAAGAACTTGGCTACCAAGATGGCCTTTACCCTGAAAGTACTCGCGTTCATATCAAGGCACCAGTCTTCTCCTTTACCAAACTAGCTAAGGTAGACAGCTTGCTCGGTCCTGAAATGAAGTCAACAGGTGAAGTTATGGGCTCTGATACGACTCTAGAAAAAGCTCTCTATAAAGCTTTTGAAGCTTCTTACCTACACTTACCAACTTTTGGTAACGTTGTATTTACCATCGCTGATGATGCCAAAGAAGAAGCCTTGGACTTGGCTCGTCGTTTCCAAAATATTGGTTATGGAATCCTCGCGACAGAAGGGACAGCAGCCTTCTTTGCTAGTCATGGACTGCAAGCCCAACCTGTTGGTAAGATTGGTGATGATGATCAGGATATCCCAAGCTTTGTTCGCAAAGGGAAAATCCAAGCAATCATCAATACTGTCGGTACCAAACGAACTGCTGACGAAGATGGTGAGCAAATCCGTCGTTCAGCCATTGAACACGGTGTGCCCCTTTTCACAGCCCTAGATACAGCTAACGCCATGCTCAAAGTATTGGAAAGCCGTAGTTTTGTCACAGAAGCAATCTAGTTGAGAAAATTTTTCACAGTTTTAAAGCCAGCGTTTTCTGACGCTGGCTTTTGCAATACTGGTGTTGCTTATTTCAACCATTATGCTTTCCTGAAGAATCATTCCAAAATGTGATGTAATAAGACTAAATTAGAAATAGTAAACTATTTTCATCATTTTCTCAAAAACTCCATTAAGTAAATATGTAAAGATAAGATTAGGAAGTGAATATTCCGATGTCTTCTTACCAAAAGGTCTCTCTTTCTGAGATCAATCAATCTATTGAACCTCCGAATAACAATCATTTTGGTAGAATCTGAAAGAATTTTTATGTCCTGGAGCTCTTGTAGCAGTTGGTTATATGGGGCCTGAGAACTGGATTACCAGTGTTATTGGTGGCGCTTCCTACAAGCATAGTCTCCTATTTGTTATTTTGATTTCATCCATTATCTCCATGCAGTTACAACAAATGGCTGGAAAGCTCGGTATCGTGACTAGGATGGATTTAGCGCAGGCAACAGCTCATCATGGCCCCAAGTGGTTCCGCTATAGTCTATGGGTGATTTTAGAATTAGTTTTAATGGTGACAGACTTGGCTGAGGTTTTTGGTTCAGCGATTTCCTTAAATCTTTTGTTTGAAAAACCGATAAAGGTCGCTATCCTACTAACCGTTTTAGATGTATTTTTTTGCTTTTGTTGATGAAATTTGGCTTTAAGAAGATTGAAGCTATTGTTACAACCCTTATCTTAACCTCTTTTCTTATCTAGTGGCTTTATCTAATCCGAGTATGCAGAGGATCTTTGGTGGTTATTTGCCGACTTCGACTTTATTTGAAAGTCCCCTGCCAGGACATGAGGGTCAATTGACCTTGGCTTTAGGGATTGTAGGAGCGAAAGTCAGGCCCCATAATCTCTATCTTCATTCATCCTTACCCCAAATAAGGAAAATCAACCATAAGGATAAGAAAGATATTTGAAAAGCTGTTCGTTTTATGACCTGGGACTCAAATCTTCAGTTGTCCCTAGCCTTTATTGTCAATTCCTTGCTTCTTATTTTAGGGGCATCTCTCTTTTTTGGTCATGCATCTGAAATTTCGGCATTCTCCCAAATGTACAATGCTTTACAGGATTCGACAATAGCAGGAGCGATAGCCAGCTCAACTCTGTCAACTTTATTTGCTCTGGCTCTCTTAGCAAGTGGTCAAAATTCTACTATCACAGGTACCTTGACAGGACAAATCGTTATGGAAGGTTTCTTACATATGAAATTATCTCAGTGGATGATTCGTATCGGTACACGTATTTTTGACTTGCTTCCTGTGATCATAGTCGCTGTCTTGTTTGGACATCAAGAAAAAACCTTGGATCAGTTGTTGGTCTATTCACAGGTCTTTCTTTCCATCGCTCTTCCGTTTTCAATCTTCCCCTTAATCTATCTGACCTCTAAGAAGTCAGTGATGGGAGAATTTACCAATGCCAAGTGGAACACAATCCTAGGCTACGTAGTTTCAATCATCTTGACCATTCCCAATGTCAAGCTTCTTTTCGACATTTTTTAAATCTATTTAAATCAGGTCTCGGCATCAGCTTGAAGATTGATAAAGAAATAATAGCAGTGGTTGGTTTATAAAAATAAGAAACAAAAAAGAACAGCTGAAGCTGTCTTTTTATCATTATTTGAGACCGTATTTTACAAAAGTATACTCTGTAATATTTAAATCCTTATTAAATCAACGTTTCTAAAGGGAAAGTAACTGTAAAATATTATATATATGGCGTATTGTTAAACCAAGACGGTACCAAAAAGGTACCAAAAATTAAGGTTTCGGAGCTTATAAAATAAAGAAAGATGTCTCAGGTGTTTGAGATTTTTTTTGACAAGAAAAAACTCTTGAATATAATCCAAGAGTAAAACGAATAGGACCAGTGGTGGAGCGGGTTCTTTACAGCATAAAGCTGAAGGCAGTACCTAACCTGTACCTAAAACAAGTACCTTTGAGCAAACTGTTACCAGTCACCCGACATCATCCTATCCTTATCCATAGTTTAGTATAAATAAGAGAGAATGTCAACAATAATTTTTATTAACTTAGGTGTTTGTGATATTTGACTTCTCCTTGATTGATTTATTCCAATTTTACAAAGATATACTCTATAGTGTTTAAATCCTTATTAAATCAACGTTTCTAAAGGGAAAGTAGCTGTAAAATATTATATATATAGCGTATTGTTAAACCAAGACGGTACCAAAAATTAAGGTTTCGGAGCTTATAAAATAATGAAAGTTGTCTCAATCAGTTGAGCTGTTTTTTATTGTCTTTTTGTAGCAAAGTGACATAGTCACTTTTAGTGTGGAATAGGTGAGATAAAAAAACAGTGTTTCGTTTTTGATCGATGAAGTAAAGCAAAACATATTGGTCAATAATTTTTCCTCGTGTTGGATACTTGCTGTTAATTTTTATTCCGATTTTCTCATCAGCGTCAAAACCTGCTTCAGGAAAAATTTCTAAACTTTTTAAGCTGTCTAAAATTTTAGCCACAGTATTTTTGGCAGATTGAGGTGCTAGAAGTACCGTAGCTATATAGTCGTGTATATTGTCGATAGCTTCCTCTACCTCTTTTGAAGCTATCACGTTATAAGCCATAGCGTACCCTCATATTGTTTAGAGAAGTACCTTCTCCTGCCTCGTATTCTCTCAAGGCACGTTCAGATTGGGCTTGTAATTCCTTAATCAACTGTTCTCTATGTAGATCTTCGGCCGTCTTAATAGGCAAATCTTGTTCCAGGACTATTTGCTCCACAAATAAAGAAATAGCATCTGTCATTGTCATTCCCTTTTCCTTGATAATATTTCGAGCTTGTTCCATAGTAGCTTCATTCAGTTTAAAATTGTATTGTTTTGATAATGTTATAGCCATGATATATCTCCAATCTATACGTTATAGATTGATTATATACTAGATATAGATTTTAATCAAGAAAAAGAGGCTGGGACAATAGTCTCTTATCTTCAAAAAAGCAACGGA